>CAZSNH010000158.1:395-6664 GCA_964607855.1 uncultured Hyphomicrobium sp.
GAATCGGAGACTGGCAAAGGCGCGACTTTTTTCTTCACGCTTGAAAACATCAAACAAGAGGAGACATTATGACAAAGATCGTCCTGGACGCGATGGGGAGCGACAACTACCCGACGCCGGATGTGGAGGGCGCGCTTACGGCGTCACAGATCGCGCTAGGTCGCCCGCTTCCCGATTTGAGCTTTGTCGATACTGCCGGGAAGCGGATCAGCCTTTCTGACTACCAGGGCCGTCCATTGTTGATCAGCATGATCTATACCGGATGCAGCGATGTCTGCCCAACACTAATCGAAAGCCTTCGCCCATCGGTGGAGGCCGCCCGCGAGGCTCTGGGAGAGAATACCTTCCACGTCGTCACCGTAGGCTTCGATGGCCGCAACGATACGCCCGAACGGCTTAGATCATACGCAAAGATGCACGACGCGGAACTGCCTGAATGGTCCTTCCTTTCTGCAGACCAGGAAACGCTCGATAAGTTGGCGCAAGCTGTCGGCTTTACGATTCTCGCTTTTGCCGGCGGCTTTGAACATATGGCCCAGGTTAGCGTCGTTGATCAAAAGGGGGCTCTCTACCAACAAGTGTACGGTGGAACATTCGAGCCCCCCGCAATCGTTGAGCCGCTCAAGGATCTCGTTCTCGGCCAACGCCATCCGCTGGCTTCGCTCAACGGAATTGCTGACCGGGTCCGGCTCTTCTGCACGGTTTACAACCCCAGGACCGGCCGTTACTACTTCAATTATTCACTGATCATAGGCTTTGTGATCGGTGCAGCGTGCTTGCTTCTGGTCCTGACGATACTCATTCGCGAGCAACGCCGCCTGCGCGCAGCCCAGAGAGAGGTATGATGGAGTTCCTGCGTCGGCTCATTCGCGCGCTTTTCGATGACGCAGAGGCGATTCTCGGATTTGTATTTCCGCCGTCGTTAAATCCGATTCTCCACCTTAGTGCGCTAAGCTTCCTGCTATTCTGGATCATCACCGCGAGCGGGATTTACGTCTATATCTTCTTTGATACCGGCGTCGCGGAGGCCTATCAGTCCGTTGAGTATATGACAGGTGAGCAGTGGTACGCGGCCGGCGTGATGCGAAGCCTTCACCGCTACGCGTCCGACGGACTCGTTCTGACGATGCTTTTGCACCTTTTGCGCGAGTTCGCGCTTGACCGTTATCGCGGGGCGAGGTGGTTCAGCTGGATCACCGGTATTCCGGTTCTGATCTTTGTTTTTGTAGCGGGCATTACTGGCTATTGGCTGGTTTGGGACAAGCTGGCTCAGTACGTGGCGATCGTCTCCACTGAGTGGCTGGACCGGCTTCCGATCTTCGGCGCCCCAATCGCGCGCAACTTTCTCTCGCCGGATATGCTGGAGAGCCGCTTCTTCACGCTCATGATGTTTATTCACATTGCCGTGCCGCTCATCACGCTGGGGATCCTGTGGCTTCATCTGCAGCGTGTATCTAAGCCGCGGATCAATGCGCCGCGCGAACTTGCGTTCGGGGTGTTTGCCTCGCTCCTGGTTCTCAGCCTCGTGTATCCGGCCGTGAGCCAAGGCCCGGCCAATCTTTCCGAGGTGCCAAATCCAATTGGGCTCGATTGGTTCTACCTCTCCCTTTTTCCTCTGATAGACACTCTGCCCGGACCGGCCTCGTGGGGTGCCGCCCTAACCTTGACTGTTATAGCCGTTGCAATGCCCTGGCTGCCCCCATTGAAGAGGCCGAAAGCGGCTGTGGTCGACCTTCCTAACTGCAACGGTTGCGGCCGCTGCTACAATGACTGCCCGTACACGGCGATCACGATGGTGCCGCGGACGGACGGCTTGCCTTTCGAAGCTCAATCCTCCGTTAATCCGGACCTATGCGTCTCGTGCGGGAACTGTTCCGGCGCATGTCCCCGAGCAACACCTTTCCGGCGGCGGACCGATCTCGTGCCGGGAATTGATCTTCCTGATTTGCCGATGGCAAAGCTGCGCAATGACGTCGAAAGCGCCGCCGCCGGCCTGAAAGGCAAAGGACGGATCATTGTATTCGGCTGCTTGCCGGGTGTACCTCTTGACGGACTTCCTGCGGGTACGGCTGCATCCGTGTCTCTGAATTGCATCGGCCAGCTGTCTCCTACCTTCATCGACTACGTCCTGAGTAAGCGCCTGGCAGATGGTGTCGTGCTCACGGGGTGTACGGAGGGCGGCTGTCAGGCCCGATTTGGCATCAAATGGACAAAACAGCGTATCGCGAGAAAACGGGATCCTTATTTGCGCAGGTGGGTGCCGCGTGAGCGGATCCGGATGGTCTGGGCCGGACGACGCGGCCGCAAGCAGCTCTTGGCCGCAATAGATGAATTCTCACGCGAGCTCGCCGCTATGCCGGCCCTTGAACCTTTCAATACGCCTGTAAGTACCGAGGCAGCTTCTCAAAAGGCAAGAGACAAAGCAAATGCGTGAGGTTTTGCGATACGCGGGCCAAGTACTATTCTACGCACTTATTGCTGGCGTGATCGGCTATTTCTCATCCCGGCCCCTATACGTTTCGATGGCGCAGAACATGGCCCAGATCAAGCTGAGCTTCAGCCACGGCGCCAAGCGCACTGAGGCATGTCGCAAGCTCACCTACGAAGAAATCATGAAGCTTAAGAAGAGTGAGCGCCGTCCCAATACCTGCGCGCGAGAACGCACCTCCGTTCACACCCAGTTGCTCATCGACGATACCATGATCTATGATGCCGTTCTGAAGCCAACCGGCCTCTTGAGCGACGGCCCTGCGCGCACATATCAGAAGTTCGTAGTACCCGCGGGACGGCATACGATTGAGGCACGCATGCGCGACAGCACTCGTGCGGAAGGGTTCGATTATTCGAACCGCGCGACGCTCGATCTCAAGGCGGGACAGAATCTTGCTGTCGATTTCAGTGCCGATGCCGGGGGCTTCATTTTCCGTTGAGGAGATCTGGTATGGCACTTATCGCATGGCGCAAGGAGTTCGAAACTGGGATTGCCGGCGTCGACCATGAACACCGTGAGCTCGTCGAACTGATCAATGACCTCCATAAGGAACTCAACAAAGGTGCCACGCAACAGGATGTGACGGCGTTCCTTGGCGAAGTTTTTGCGCGCATCGCGGCGCACTTCGCATTGGAAGAGTCGGTGATGCGTAAACACCGCTACGATGAGTACGCGGCGCACAAAGCCGAGCACGAGCACCTTCTCGACGAAATCCGAGACATCATGGACCGGAGCGAAGAGGGTTTTTTCGATCAAGCCAGCGAAGCGCTTGCGACCACCGTCCGCGATTGGTTTGTGAACCACTTCAAGACAAAAGATGCGCGGCTGCACGGAAAACTTGGCGTCTGAATGAAGCGGCATCTTCTTGCCGGCGATAGGGAGCAGCCGCGAAACGCATGAGCGCGGTCGCGGAGTTGGACTTGTTGCGAGCGGCAACTCTCAAAAAAAAAATCCTACCACAGTTCTGATTAGCAGGGTTCGAGCCGGTCTCGAGTCTGGGCTCGCTGACTGCCCGTCGTTCGGCCCCTCATTATCCTCGATCACTGAAAAGTGCGCTGTACGCCGCAGTCAAACTTGATTTGCATCAAGCGCATGGCGTTACGGCTAGTTAGAGGGGAAGAATGCCCGCTGACATCATTGGAGTTCGTGCGCGTGGGGGTTCTTTTTAGGTCGCGGCACGAGGACATACACCGAGCGACGTCTAGCGGGTAGGAGACAATAAACTGGTTCTGCCGCCCACACTCTCGCCCTCTAAGGGCGAGGGGCTGGAGAGCTGTGCCTTGTCTCCTGAGCCCCCGCCCGTCGCAATGACGCGAATGAGGGGCACGTATTGGACCTGAACTTGGGGCGACTGGCAATCGATGCAAGAACGAATAAGCGCTACCTCTGATGAGGTTACAATTAACGGCAATCAGGCTCACCATTGGGAAGTGAGCTGGGCGCCGATGGCCATTGCCTTCGGCGTCATGTTCTTGGTGCCACTCACGTTCGCGCTATACCTAATCTACAAGTTGCCGCTGGCCGCCATCGTGAGCGCGGGCATCGGAACACCACTCGTCTTAGCGGGTATCGCCAAGTGGATTCACGAAGGGGCCACGCAGCATTCGGCAATTTCCAACGTCTCGCCGGTCGGGGTGGGTGTTTTCATCATCGGCGAGATCATGATCTTTCTCGGGCTCTTCGCCAGCTACTGGATGATGCGCCTCAGTGCGGGTGAGGCCTGGCCGCCCGCCGGAACGCCTCACATCGACACCACCCTACCCCTCATCATGACGGCGATACTCGTTTCCTCGAGCCTGACCTACCACTATGGCGAGCATCTCCTAAAAGAAGGCCGTAAGGGTTCGTTTCTGACTTGGCTCGTGGTTTCCATGCTGCTCGGTGCGGCGTTTCTCGGCTGCACCGTCTACGAGTACAAGCATCTTTTCTCCGAAGGCTTCACGCCGGCCACAAACCAATACTCTGCTGCATTCTACTCGCTGACCGGGTTCCACGGCTCGCACGTGTTCGTCGGCATTGCCGCATTTCTGTTCATCCTTCTCGGCTCACTGGCCGGAAATGTGCACCGGATGCTGGTCAAGGTCGCCGGCATATACTGGCACTTCGTCGACGTGATCTGGTTCTTCGTCGCTTCTCAAGTCTACTTCTGGTAGGGCCGGGATGGGCGGGACAGTTGTCATGTCGAAGTCCGGCCTCCCGTGGAAAGCGGCTCTGGCGGCGGCAGGTGCCTTGACAGGCCTGCTGACCGGACCGGCTGAGGCCCAATACTTCCGCCGGCCGGCCTCTGAGATCGATCCCAACATCATGCTGATCGACGAGCAGGCCGTTCTCGGGGCGAAGCTCGACGCGGAGACTCCCTTCATCGATCATACGGGCCGGGAGTTCCGCTGGGCCGACATCCTCGGCAAGCCCGTGATCGTCGTCTTATCGTATTATACATGCGATGGCAGCTGCTCGATCATCAACGCGTCGCTCGCCGAGCTCTTGAGCGACGTTAAGGCTGTTGCTGCTGGAACCGACTTTCGCATCCTGACCTTGTCGTTCGACAAGCACGACAAGCTCGAAACGGCCGGCGCCTTTCGCAAGCATCTCAATCTCGCAAAGGATCTGGCGCCACACTGGTCCTTTGCGACGTTCAAGAACGAGACGGATCTCAAAAGCCAGACGGAACGGATCGGCTTCAAGTTTTTCTGGTCACCCGAGGATCGGATTTTTCTGCACCCGGGCGCTTTCCTGTTCTTCTCGCCCGAGGGTCGGCTTATCCGCGTGCTCTATCAAGGTGACGTCACAGGCCGGGATGTCGAACTCGCAGTTCTCGATGCCAAGCAGGGCCAGTTCCGTCCGCGCGAGATCGTGAACTTCATGCTGAGCCTTTGCTACAGTTACAGCTATCGTGACGGCAAATACGTCATGAGTATCCCCATCATCGTTGGACTAGGAGCGTTGGGCGCGGGCCTTACTACGCTCTTCGGTTCAATGCTCTACTACAAGATCAGCACACGAGTTGCAGGGACGGGGGATCAAACCCATGCGAAAACCACTTGAAGTCACCATGGCAATGCTCGCAAGCTTTGCTCTCACTCTACTTACGATGAATGCGGCACTTGCCGAAGCGACAAGCGCCGCCATCAAGAGCCCGACCGCCGCATGGAACCACACCTGGGACGAGGTGCTCTGGGATCTCTGGATTGTCGGCGGCGTCTTTGCCGTCGTCGCCGTGTTTCTGCTCATCAAGTACCGAGCGAAGAGCCCTGATGCCGTGGGCAGCGCACCGCCTCTCAATCTCGACAAGGCCCTCGCCTGGTCGCTCGTACCGGCTGCGTTATTCATGGCCGACGACTTCCTCCTTGCCGCCAAGGGCTGGTCTCTATGGAACATTCAACGGCAAGTTCCGCCGGGCGCCATCGAAATCAAGGTTACAGGTAATCAGTGGTTCTTCGAGTACGACTACGGCAATGACGTCACGGATACCGAGCTAACCGTGCCGGTCGGCAAACCCGTCGTATTGCGCATGACGTCGAACGACGTGATCCACTCATTCGGTCTCAATGAGTATCGCGTGAAGGAGGACATGATGCCAGGCAGGATCACATACATGTGGTTCTATCCGGACAAGCCGCTTGAGACAAACGTGGTCTGCGTCGAGTTCTGCGGCAACAGCCACTCCCAAATGTACAACAAGGTTCATGCGGTCGCGCAGGCGGACTACGACGCTTGGTTCGCCAAGAAGCTCGCAAAAAAGAAACAGGCAAGCGCCGGTAAATCACTGGCGACCACC
>CAZSNH010000159.1:0-5871 GCA_964607855.1 uncultured Hyphomicrobium sp.
TATCGACGCGCTCGCGGCGCACGACCACGTGATGCACCGTGAGTTTGCCGTTCCCGGCGCGGCCGTCGGCGATGTAATGATCGGAATAGACGTCTTTGAGCCGGAACGGGGTCGCCCGCTCGAGGTCGAGATCGAGAAACCGCCTGGCATCCGAGCCCAAGGTTTCCGGCAGTTCGACGCGGCGGATGAAGCAATCGGTGTTCGCAAGCCTTAACGTGAGAGGAACCGCGGGCTTGCCGCGCGCGAGCTTGGATAGCGTGTCCCAGACGGCTTCTCCTGTAACCGCGTTTTCGACTTCCTTCGACTTGCGGCCGCGCTCGTCGACAAGGCGAAGTCCGCCGGCAGCGCTCACAATGACGAGCCCCGGCGGAGCGTTTCGGCGCCTCTTGCCCGCCGAACCAGGAATCATGGTTGAGAGCTCGCGTGTCCACCACGCCCAACCTGCTGCAAGGCTGTCCGTTATCGATCTTTGAGATGCCGTCATTCGCGATCTTATCCCGCCGTGGAAAATGGCCTTCGGCAAAGCTCTGCAAAGTTCACCAATCCGCCATCGGCAGCCACGAAGCCATGGTCTCACACTACACCAATATGCTAGTGTTCGGCAGTGATTTCGAGTTCTCGCGTCAGAGGCAATTAATGCCGCTTCAGAGCCAGCCCCAAGGCCCGACAAATACCGATCCCCGGAGCGACGCCTTCGTCGAAACCTTCAGTGCCGCGCTGGTTAATTCGGGGCTGCTCGATGAGTTGGCGATGCGACGCGCCAAGCGCGCACAGGCCCAGACCGGCGAACGCTTCGATCTCGTTCTCACGCGGCTCGGGCTTCTCACCGAAGCCCAGCTTGTAGCCGCGCTGTCGGAGTACTTGTCGATCCCGTTGCAGAACCCGGCGAGCTACCCTCTTACGCCAATGTTCGCGGAGGAGCTGCCTGCAAGCTTCTTAAAGTCGAGCAAACTCATACCGATAGATTCAAGCGGCGAGGACGTGATCGTCGCGACCGCCGATCCCTTCAATGGGGAGGCGATCGACGCCGTCTCGTTCCTGCTCGGACGCCGGGTCCAGCGCCGGCTTGCCACAAGAGGCGATGTCGATCAGGCGATCGACCGGCTTTATGGCGCCCGTCTGACACCCGTCTCTTCCGCCGAAGCGTCCCACGCTAGCCACGGCGATGATGCGGCCGACGACGATGTCCGCCGCCTTTCGGACATGGCGAGCGAAGCCCCGATCATCAAGCTCGTGCAAGAGCTCATCGTTCGCGCTGTTGAACAGCAGGCCTCCGACATTCATATCGAGCCGCGAGAAGACAGCGTGCGCGTCCGCTATCGGATCGATGGCATCCTGCATACCGTCGAAACACTCCCCCTATCCGTGCGCCTTGCCATGAGTTCGCGAGTTAAAGTGATGGCCGAGCTCAATATCGCCGAGCGCCGGCTTCCCCAGGACGGCCGCATAAAGGTGAACGTCCGCGGACGCGAAATTGACCTTCGCGTTTCGACCATGCCGACCATTTGCGGCGAGAGTGTTGTACTTCGCATACTCGACCGGTCGAGCGTCGCGCTCGACTACCGCGCGCTTGGCTTCTCAGGCCAAGAATTGGATACTTTCGAGAGGCTCCTGCGCCAGCCGAACGGGATTATCCTCGTCACTGGACCGACAGGCAGCGGCAAGACAACGACGCTCTACACCGCGCTCAGCACCTTGAACGACGCGAAGCAGAAGCTGTTCACAGTCGAAGATCCAATCGAGTACCGGCTCGCGGGCGTCAATCAGATCGCCGTCAATCCTCGAATTGGGCTGACCTTCGCCTCGGCCTTGCGCTCGATGCTGCGCCAGGATCCCGATATCATTATGGTCGGTGAAATACGCGATCTCGAAACCGCCGAAATCGCCATTCGCGCGTCTCTGACGGGTCACTTGGTGCTCTCGACCGTCCATACCAACAGCGCCGCCGCCACAATCTCGCGACTTCTCGACATGGGGGCTGAGGATTATCTGCTCGCATCGAGTCTCAAGGGCGTGCTCGCCCAGCGCCTCGTACGCCGCCTCTGCCCCAAGTGTTCGGTCTCCGCGGATCTGCCTCAAGGCTTCGTCGGTCGGCTTGCGGAACTGAGGCATGCTGGCCGCATGAACGCGGGCACCAGCACACTGTCAATCAAAAAGGCCACCGGATGCCCGTCCTGCCGAAACACCGGCTTCTCGGGGCGAACCGCGATTTATGAGCTGCTGACCCTTTCGGACCGGGTGCGCGACGTCATCGTCAGGCGCGGCACCGAGCGCGCAATCGAGGATGCTGCCCGGCAGGACGGCATGATCACGATGCTCGAGAACGGCATCGAGAAGGTATTCAACGGCGAGACCACGCACGAAGAGGTCTTCCGGGTAACGAGGAACGGCAATGCCGCGCTATAGCTACAAGGCCTACGACGCAAAAGGCGCTCGGACGGGCGGCGAGCTTTCGGCAGCGACCCGGGAAGGCGCCCTTGAAACCCTTGTCCGGCGCGGCGAGTACCCGATCGACATTCAAGAAAGCGTGCAGGCCGCCGAGGTCAAATGGTGGCAGCGCGAGGTTTTCGGTTCGCGACAGCTCTCTCTCGAGACTCTCGCTCTCTTCACGCGCGAACTCGTGAGTCTCATCAAGGCCGACCTCCCCATCGACGAGAGCCTGCGCCTCGTCTCGATGCAACCGATGATCCCCTCGCGGCTCCGCGAAATTGTGGTCAATGCGCTTGGCCGCGTCACGGAAGGGTACGCCCTCTCTGAAGCGCTCGCCTCCCAGGGACCGGCCTTCCCGGAATACTATTGGCGCCTTGTGCGGGCCGGTGAGGCCAGTGGCTCGTTGGCCGAGAGCCTCGAGGACCTGGCGGCCTTCCTCGAACGCTCGGCGGAGGCGCGTGGCAAGGTGATTTCGGCTCTCCTCTATCCGGCGGTTCTCGTCGTGGCAGCGCTCGCTGCAGTGGGAGTGATCATGTCGATCCTTCTGCCAGCCATCCTGCCGATCTTCGAGGAGGCTGGCGTCAAGCCGCCCTTCTTCATAGGTATGTTGAGTGTCGCCGCAACGTTCATCAGCGCCAACTGGGCGCTGCTCCTCCTAGCACTCGCCGCCGCAATAGTCGGACTGGCCGCGCTTCTGCAATCGAGACGCTTCAGGCAAGCAGCGGGACGCTTTGCGCTTCGCCTTCCCCTCCTTGGCCAGATCATTGAAAGGCGGGAAACTGGCCGCCTTGCGCGAACGCTCGGCACGCTCATTCGCAATGGCGTGCCCATCGTGGAAGCAGTGCGGATTGGGGCAAGCGTTCTCTCGAATCCCGCCATGACCGAAGCGGTGCGGGAAGCAGCTCAGACGATCAGCGAGGGCGGGCAGCTTTCGGGACCCCTGGCACGCTCGGGGCTCTTTTCCGATCTCTTTCTAAGGCTGGCGGCGGTCGGCGAGCAGACGGGCCAGCTTGACACGATGCTGACGCGGGCCGCCGACATCTACGAATCCGCGCTCCAGCGCCAGATGCAGCGCCTGACGAGCCTCATCACGCCGGCAGTCACCCTTCTCATCGGCCTCGTCGTCGGCGGATTGATCATGACCGTGATGAGCGCCCTCATGTCCGTCAACGATCTCGCAATACGATGAAAAAAGTCGAGCTCAGTCTGTCACGGACGGCCGGGTTCACGATCCTGGAACTGATGGCCGTGCTCGCCATCCTCGCGCTCGCGGCCGTTTTCGCGATGCCGGCGGCAGACCGCACGCGCCGTGCCACACCGTTGCGAATGGCAGCGCTCGACATGGCCTCTGCGTTGAAAGCGGCGCGCGCGGAAGCACTCCGCAGCAACCAGGAGCAGCTCTTTACCATTGACCTCACGAACCGCACCTTCGGGACGTCGGCCATGGCAAGGTCGCGCCCGCTCAATCGCCAATTGACGGTGGCCTACGAAGTCCCCGTCACCGAACAGAGCTCGGAGGGAGTTGCCAGCATCCGCTTTCGTCCCGACGGCAGCTCGAGCGGCGGCCTCATTTCCATTTCCGGCGCGCGCCAATCGGCAATGCTCCATGTGGACTGGATGACCGGGTCCACGAGAATCTCGTGGAGGCGATGAGATGGAGAGCACGCGGGATTCTGGCTTCACCTTGATCGAGACGCTGGTGGCGTTCACGGTCTTTGCGCTCATCGCCGGGGCTTTTCAACTATGCCTTTCGGCGGGCTGGCGCTCGGTTCGTAGCGTCGAGCTCCAAGAAGCGGCCATCGCGCTCGCAAGGTCCGAACTTTCCGCAGCTGGCTTCACCACTCCGCTGGCCGCAGGCATGAGCGAGGGCACGAATGATGCCGGCTTCACGTGGACCCGCGAGATCCTTCCGCACGCTTTCCCGGGTGATGAATTCGCAGAGCCTGGAGCAACACGCGCATTTCGGATTCTGGTCAGCGTCCGATGGCAGGAAGGCCCTCTTCGGCCGGAACGCACAATTTCCCTAGAGACCATCAGGTTAGGTGCCGGCGAATGAGCAGCGATCGAAAATGCGCGGCCCCACGCCTTCCTATTGATGCGGGCCTCACTCTCATCGAGCTTCTTGTTGCGCTGACACTGCTCGCGCTTTTGACCGCAGCCCTTCCGAGCATGATGCAGCTCGTCACGCGAGCCTGGAAAACATCTGCCGCCATTGCAACCGTTGCACCTGGTGCCGCCAATTTGAATGTCTTAGAGCAGCGCCTTGCCGAGGCCATGCCGCTCACGGAAACGGCCGCAAATGGCGCGCGCGGCCTGGCCTTCCGCGGAAGTGCCTCCGCTCTTTCCTTCGTGGCCCCCCTCTCGCAAGGGCCGGCCGGAGCCGGACTTTACCGGTTTGAGGTCTTCTCGGCCATTTCAGATGATGGCGGGGCCGCAGTGCCGATGATTCGCATTTCGGCCTTTACCCCTGTTGGGCGCGGCGCCCCCGCGACTGTCGCGCACGACGAAAGGCCTCTCTTGCAGGCCGCAGCCACGATTGGCTTTCGTTATTTCGGCTCTCCCAAAGCAAAAGAACCCGCCGTTTGGCTGCCGGAATGGACGAGAGCCGACATACTGCCTGAAATGGTTGAAATCGGCCTCCAAAGCGCGTCGACGCCCGAGGTCGCAGCGCCCCCGATCCGTGTTCAACTGAGGCTCGGGCAGCGAAGTTGACTTACCAGTTCGCGATGTCCTGATCTTCGTCGGCCCCGCCCGGAGCATTGTCGCGACCGAGCGTGAACACCTCCGGCTGACCGTTCCTGCCCGGATAGCGGTATTGATAGGGCCGACCCCACGGATCAATCAAACCGTCCGCGCGTTTGAGGTAAGGTCCCTTCCATCGGTTGCCGCCGGAGGCATTCTGCATCAACGCCTGGAGCCCGATCTGGGAGGGCGGGAAACCGCCGACATCAAGCGAATAAAGCTCGAGCGCGGTCGTAATGGCGCTCACTTGAGCGCGGGCCGTTTCCGTTCGCGCCTTACCGAGATATCGCAAGACCTGCGGCGCTGCGATCGTGGCCACAAGCACGATGATGCCGAGCACCACTAGAAGCTCGATCAACGTGTATCCGGCTTCACGCCGATTCGGAGGGTTCTCTGAGCAGCAAGTGCTGAGTGCGGGATCTATTTCGGGTTGCGCAGTCATGACCGTTTTCCTTCGTTCGGTATCACACTATGCGCGCGGGCTTCGGGTCACAAGCCGAACTCAGAAATTCGGCAAATGCTGGTCAAAGGATACGCCAACCAGCTTCTCACGTGAGTGGTCCGTAAATCCAAACGACCCAGAGCCCCAGCGCCAGAAACGGTCCGAACGGAATGGCGGTTCCGGGCTCGAGCTTCCCCCCCCGGAGTATGACATAGGCGAGGGTCAGGATTGCTGCCACGCAGGCCACCAGCATGACC
>CAZSNH010000159.1:5881-6633 GCA_964607855.1 uncultured Hyphomicrobium sp.
CCGCCGAGCCAGGCGCCTGCTGTGGCAAAGAGTTTCACGTCCCCCAACCCCAGTCCTGCACGCCCGCGCACAGACCTATAGAGTAAGCCGACGCCATAGAGGAGCAATCCCCCGGCCGCAGCGGACAAGAGATGCCAATAAGGAACATCACCATCGGCAAAGGCCGCTCCTGCAAGACCGAGACCGAGGAGCGGCAATGTCAGGGCATCGGGGAGCCGGAAAGTAACGGCATCAATAGCGGCGAGCGCCACGAGCGCACCACCAAGCAGCAGCGTGGCAGCGATCCACTCGGACGACATATCCTGCTCCGGCAGCACTGGAAGTGCGAGTGCCACGAAGAGGCCCGCGAGCCACAGCGCAGCGCGTTTGATTTTTTGCCGGTCGCCGAGAGTGCCCTCGATCAGCACGGCGGTCCCGCCTCTGTTGGTGTGAGTCCTGCTGCGAACACCGTGTCGCCGCGACGCCATCGCCAGAAGCGAAGCACGGGTCCGCCAGGAGCCGTCACTCCATTCTGGCCGGCGATGCTCCTGCGGACTTGCGGCCCTGCATTCAACGTCACAACGGCCTCTCGCACAAAGCGGGCACCTCCCGAGGTCACAGCCTCGACATCAATCGAGAACGTGTTCTTGAGTGAAGCGGCGGAGAATTGAGGCGGAACGGTCTCGGCCGATCCCAAAGCGATGCTCGAGAGATCTGTTGCGGCGAGGCCGCGCGAGAGTATTTGTCCAAGCTCGGGGGGCGCAATGGCGGGA
>CAZSNH010000160.1:0-6622 GCA_964607855.1 uncultured Hyphomicrobium sp.
GCCGCCGCAGCCACGCGCTGGTGCACGTCGACGATTGCCTTCGACTATTTTGGTGATTCAATTCTGAATTCCATTTGCGATACTCTTGCGATGATGCTGGGCTTCCTTCTTGCAGCGCGTCTCCCCGTAGCGGCGACCGTCGCGCTGGCCTTGGCATTCGAACTCTTTACCGGCATCCTCATTCGCGACAACCTCACGCTCAACGTCATTATGCTTCTTTATCCGCCGGACTGGATCAGGGCGTGGCAGGAGGCGGGCGGTTAGCCTGAGCGGCCGGCAAGAAGGTCCCAAGAATTTTGAGACTGGGCCCAGCGACTATTGCCAGCTTTGAGTATGGGTTGGGCCACAAAACGTGATAATTTGGACGCACAGCTAGTTGAGATGACAACACAAAGAGCGTCGCGCGACCAACTCGTATATTATGACATCAGTTTGATTCGGTGTGTTGCTTGGCCCTGGAATAGGGGCACAATGACCACCGTTTATATTGATCAACCGGGTAGCGCCCACGAGGGCGGCGTTTCAGGTGCTGATTCTTGCGGGGAAATTGATGCGGCCCGACGTAACGCCGGCAGCAACCAATGTCGTGCCCTTGCTTCGCTACCGCAACGTCGCGGCAGCGATAGAGTGGCTCTGCAACGCATTCGGGTTCGAACAGCACTTCGTCGTCTCTGGCGAAGGGGGCGGAATTTTATACGCGCAGCTGACCAGCGGGTCCGGCATGATCATGATCGGGCCGGTGTCGGATTCGGAGTTCGACAAGCTATTCAAACAGCCGGACGAGATCGGGGGGGCTGAAACTCAGAGCTGCTACGTCGCGACTAAGGACCTCGATGCCCACTTCGAGCGCGCGAGGGCAAACGGAGCTGAAATCGTCTTCGATCTGCAGGATGGCCCCCACGGCGCCAAGGGATATTCCTGCCGCGACATTGAAGGGCACCTCTGGAATTTCGGCACCTACGATCCCTGGAAGGACAAGAGAACCCCGATCGCGGCGAGCGACCTCGATCAAATGTCGGAAACAAAGCGGCACCGGCGCCTTGCGAGAGAACTGACGGTACTTGGGCTGTGCTGCGCAGCGCTGGTGGTCTCCCTCTCGGTTCTCACGGAGCGCGGTATTCTGGATCTGCCGATCAATCGCATCGCCGCCTACTTTCCGAGGACGCTCGGTCCGGGCCATGAAAAATCTGATGCGGTCGAGCAGCTGGACGGAGATGCCGTTGCGCGCGTCCTCGATCAGGATGGTGAGTTAGCAAAGCTCGAAGAGGCAGTTGCGAAGGCTCGACTCGAACTCGCCGACGCCATCAGTCAGAAGGAACGCGTTGCGCTCGAGCTGGAGGATATCTCCAAGAAGTCCATGGCTACTCAGCACGGCACTGATGTTGTCCGGCAAGATGTCGTTGCGGCCGAGCGGGCCAGAGCGTCCGCCGAGAAATCCGCCGATGAAGCGCGTCAATTGCTGGAAGCGGAACGTCAGGCCAAGGAGCTCGCAAGCCAGGCATCTGCGGCGCTCCAGGCGGAACTCACCGCCGAGCAGGAGAGGCGGGCCCTCTCGGAGCGCCAGCTCGAAGAGACCAAGCTTCGCCTGGAGAACGAGTCCAAAGCACGCGAGACAGCCGAGCGAGCCTTGATGTCGGCGCAGGCTGAGGAAACGGCGGCCAAGCAAAAGCTGGCCCTGGCCGAGGAGGAATTGGCCAAGGTAAAGGCGAGCAGTGTTGCGCAGGGCGGCGCATCACAACCAGCGCCTCTTGCGACGGCCAGCACCGAAACGGGCACAAAGGTTCAAGCATGGACGCAGGCGGAGGCCGATTCGGCTGCCCAGATTGCACAAAAGCAGAAGGCGGCGCGCGCACGAAAGGCCGCAGCTGCCGCGCGCGCAGCGAAAAAGCTGTCCGCCAAGCCCGCGCCGGTGTTACAGGGATCGCCTGCGACATTTCCGAGCCCGCAATACTAATCGCAAAAATGGCTTGCCATCGCGAGGAACCGTGTCGGCATGACATGCCGGCCATTTCGGCTTGCCGGTTGCTTTGGCGCACGTGACTTGCTTGACCCGAGTTCTGGATCTTGCGAGCAGTTGAACGGCAAATACGCACGCAGCGGTGTCAAAATGAAGAAAGTTGCCGGTCCTGAAATCGAGAGGCTGATCCAGCTCCTGGCAAGGCTGCCGGGTCTGGGGCCGCGCTCTGCGCGCAAGGCCGCACTCTCGCTTCTCAAGCGCCGGGACGATCTTCTGCTACCGCTCAGCGAGGCCATTCAAACGGCGGCGAGCAGGGTGAGGTCGTGTCCCAATTGCGGAAATCTTGACACCGTCGTCCCATGCACGATTTGCCAGGATGAAAAGCGCGATCATTCGTTGATCGTCGTCGTCGAGGAGGTCGGAGATCTCTGGGCGCTGGAACGCGCTGGCGTCATCAATGCGCTCTACCACGTGCTTGGCGGCCATCTCTCGCCCCTCGACGGGATCGGGCCTGACCGGCTCAATATCGCGCGGCTCATCGAACGGGCAAGCGACGGACGCACAAAGGAAGTCCTGCTCGCCCTCAACGCCACGGTGGAAGGGCAATCGACCGCGCATTATCTCTCTGAGCAGCTCGCCTCGAGCGGCGTCACCGTATCGAAACTGGCTCACGGTGTGCCGATCGGCGGCGAGCTCGATTATTTGGATGAAGGTACGCTCGCGGCAGCCATTAAATCCCGCCGCCGCGTTTAATCAGATCTCCTCAACTGTTGAGAGTATGGCAGAGCAGCAAAAGCGGGAGCATCGGGGCATGCGGCCAATCGCACGGCCGGCACCGAAATTCGTTACGGGGTCTCTGCTTTCGCACATTCTGGTGATGACGGCAGCGGGTGCCGTTGGGCTGGTCGCGATCTTTCTCGGCGATCTTGCAAATATACTGTTTCTGTCGTGGCTTGGCGACGAGGCCGTCATTGCGGCCGTCGGCTATGCGAGCTCGATCGTATTCGTCACGATATCGATCGGCATAGGACTTTCGATCGCCGCCTCGGCAACCGTTTCACCGGCGATCGGTGCCGGACAGACTGTAAGGGCGAGCCGCCTATCGGTAAATGCGCATTTATGGACTTTCTTGATCTCGGCTATTCTCGCCCTTGCCGTTTGGCTTGCCATGCCATGGGCCCTCAAGATGTTCGGAGCCGCAGGGCGCACGAAAGATCTCGCGCAGTCTTATCTCAGCATACTCGTGCCGTCGCTCCCGATGCTCGCCGTCGCCATGACGTCTGCCGCCATTCTGCGCTCGGTCGGCGACGCGAGGCGAGCGATGCACGTGACGCTCGCCAACGCCATTGTGAATACAGTTCTCGATCCCATCCTCATATTCGGAATGGGGCTCGGCATAGAGGGTGCGGCGCTGGCGTCGACGGTGGCTCGCTTTGCCTCCATGTCAATCGGCCTCTATGGTTTGAGCAAGGTCCACCATCTAATGGGGCGGGTGAAGTGGCGGTCCCTTCTCAATGATGCCAAGCCGCTCGGAGAGGTTGCGATTCCCGCCATTCTTACCAACATCGCCAGTCCGGTTTCGCATGCCTACGTGACGGTCGCCATCTCCCCTTTCGGGGATAGCGCGGTCGCGGGTTGGGCCATTATTGGGCGGATCATTCCGGTTGCGTTCGGTGCCATTTACGCGCTCTCAGGATCGATCGGCCCGATCCTTGGTCAGAACTACGGAGCCATGGAAGGAGGGCGACTTCGTTCGGCCTACACGCTGTCGCTCAAAGTTACGTCTGTGTTTACGCTCTTGGCCTGGTTGGTGCTCGCGGTTGTGGCAGAACCGCTGGCGGCCCTCTTTCATGCGACCGGGCAGGTCGAAGAGTTGGTCATTTTCTTCTGCAGATGGCTGGCGCCACTCTTCGTGTTCATGGGCCTGCTCTTTGTCACCAATGCCGCGTTTAACGTCTTGGGCCGGGCCCAGTTGTCCACAGTCCTGAACTGGGGCCGGGCAACGCTCGGCACCGTGCCGGTCGTCAGTTTGGGCGCGGCTGTCGCGGGCGCCAAAGGCGTCCTTACAGGTTTCATGGTGGGCGGTGTTCTGTTTGGTATTCTGGCTGTTTGGTTTGGATACCGAATGCTGGCCGAACTCGATTCCGCCCGCCCGGCTGGAACGCGGCCTCTGGGTGGCGGATAGGGGGGGCGGGGCAGAGTTGCGAAGTTGTCTTGTTGAGGTCACTTTGACCGATGTATTCTCCCCTTCGAGTAACGGGTATCCGATAGAAGGTTAGGCCGCGGATTGAGGGAAACTTGGGTGACTGACGTGCCGAAACCTTCGCTTTTTGCACGGTGGCGCACTGCGCTGCTCGAGATGCCGCGGTTCCAAAAGCGGATCGTTCTTGCTGCATTCGATTTTATTGTCCTGACGGTCCTCTTGTGGTTGGCGGTCGCCATTCGCTACGCGGACCTCAATTTCGAAAAGTCCTGGGAGATGGTTGCCCTCATGGCGGCGGCTCCTATCATCACGATCGCCATATTCTCTCACTTCGGTGTCTACCGGATCGTGACCCGATATGTGGGATTTCGGGGCACGTGGCGGATCTTCATGCTGGTCGGCCTCTCGGTGCTCATCTGGTCGCTGCTTGTCTTCATGTCCGGGCAGCATGGCATACCGCGCTCGGTGATCATCGGCTACGGAATCGCGGCGGCGGCTGCCATCGCGCTTTCGCGGCACGCCGCGGGACAGCTCCTGAAGAGCGCCGGAATCCGCATTCCGGTTTTCGAGAAAGAGCAAATTCGCAAGCCCGTCATCATTTACGGGGCCGGGCAGATGGGAGTGGAGCTTTTACACGCAGTGAAGCGCGCGCGCGATCGCACGGTCGTGGGTTTCATCGACACGGCTCCGACAATGTGGGGCCAATACGTCGCCGGCGTGAAAGTCTACCGTCCTGATAAGTTCGAGAGGCTGATGGAGCGGGAGGGTGTTCGCGAGGTGCTGCTGGCGTTGCCCGAGAGCCAAAGGCGCGAGCGCCGTCAGATCCTCCAGGACCTCGAGCGCCACTCCGTCGAAGTCAAGATACTTCCTGCCTTCGAGGACATCGCGTCGGGCCGCGTTGGCATCGCTGATTTGCGCCCCGTCGAAGTGAGCGATCTCCTGGGCCGCGACCCGGTACAGCCGCGAACCGAGCTGCTCGAGCGTACGACCAAGGGAAAATCGATCCTGGTCACAGGAGCGGGCGGATCGATAGGCTCGGAGCTCGTGCGGCAGATCTTGAAGCATGGACCGGCACGGGTGGTACTCTTCGATCTTTCGGAGCCGGCACTCTACGATATCGAGATGGAATCCCGTGAGATTGTCGAGCGTATCGAGATCGCGAAACCCGAGATCGTTTCCGTACTCGGTTCCGCTCTCGATGCTCCGCTCGTTGCCGACACCATTCAAACCTACGGCATCGAGACCATCTATCATGCCGCCGCCTACAAGCATGTGCCGATTGTCGAATTTAATCCGATCCAAGGCATCAGCAACAATACATTTGGTGCTGTGACAATTGGCGAGTGCGCTCAAAAATTGGGCGTCGAACGCGTCGTGCTGATTTCGACCGACAAGGCCGTGCGGCCGACAAACGTGATGGGTGCAAGCAAGCGACTGGCAGAGCTCGTGCTCCAAGCAAAAGCTTCCGAGCCCTCGGGGACTATCTTCACCATGGTGCGTTTCGGCAACGTGCTCGACAGCTCAGGCTCGGTGGTGAAACTCTTCCGAAAGCAAATCAAGGCCGGTGGCCCGGTCACCGTCACCCATCCCGATATCGAGCGTTATTTCATGTCAATTCCCGAGGCCGCCGAACTCGTTATCCAAGCAGGCGCCATGGCGACCGGCGGCGAGGTCTTTGTGCTTCACATGGGGGATGCGGTGAAAATTGCCGATCTGGCGCGGCTCATGATCCATCTTTCGGGATTAGAGGTTCGCGAGCCGGAAAATCCCGCTGGTGACATCGAAATCATCTATACGGGCCTGAGACCGGGTGAGAAGCTCTACGAGGAGCTCCTGATCGGAGAGCGCACCACGAGCACGGAGCATCCGCGCATATTCAAGTCGGACGAGCCATTTCTTCCGCCTGAGGAGCTCGATCGTGAGCTCAGTATTCTCAAGTCTGCCATCCTGACCCGTGACGCGACCGCGATCCAAGACGTTCTCCAAAGGACTGTCGAAGGCTATCAGCCAAATGGGGAGACGATGATCAAGCAGGGAGGCGCACCGGAACTCTGGCGCACAGTCTCGCGGACGCTGCACTAGAATGGCGGATCATCATCTCAATGGGGGCGCGCTGAAGCGCATCGCCATCGTGGCACCTTCGGCTTGGAGCCTCATCCACGGCCGCGACCGTTTGGTGCAGGATATCTCTTCGCGAGGTCACGAGGTACTCTGTCTAGCCCCCGACTTCGCCGACAATGACAAGGCGATCCTGGGATCTCTTGGCGCTCAGTGCCAGATTTTAAATCTTGAAGCGGCAAGCCTTCCATTCTTCACTGATCGCAAGATCATCGCTGGTCTTCAAAAAACGTTCAGCGTTTGGCGTCCAGACGTCGTGCTTGGTTATGGCGCACGCACCTTTTCCTATGCAGCATTCGCCGCCAAGAAATGCAGCGTTCGGCGGATTATCTCTCTCATGAACG
>CAZSNH010000161.1:0-6620 GCA_964607855.1 uncultured Hyphomicrobium sp.
GAGCGTCGGCGGTTTCATCGACCAGGGTTTGGACGAAGTCTTCCAGCAGGCGCCATGACGGGTAGTTTCCGCAGCTGCCGCGAGTTTCCGCACCCAGCGCCGGCAGCTTGCAGGCCACCGGTTCTATGTCGCATGATCGATCCTCCCCCACCACCCAGACTATCCGACGATAGAGAAAATGGCATCATGCGGTCGAGTCGGCCGAGGGAACTGCCCCCTCGGCCGCTCACAGAACCCGGCGTGAACCTCTCGGCTCACCGGGCTCTTGTTGCTCCAACCACAAAACCCCCACGTCCACCCCAATGGGCGAACATCGACGGCAAGCGGCGTTTCTGCCGATCAAGCCATGCATAAGCTCGGGTTTTGTGCCGACGTAGGCGTTTGTGTTTCCGCATCACCCAGCGGACGATCAGCCTGTCGACGTAGTCTGCGAGGGGCTGGAACTCCGAGCCCCGGAAGCGGCAGTAATACGCCATCCATCCACGCAGGCGTGGAGCCGTCCAGTCAGCCAAAGCTTGAAGATCAAGATGGCTGTATCGGAAAACCCCACTTTCGCGCAGTGTCCGACGCATCGCCTTCAGGGCTGCCCGACTGACTGCCGGGGTAAAGCCCGTCCGGATCGTCCCATTACGCGACACAATGCGCCGGGGCCTGAACGTATACCCAAGGAAGTCAAACTGGATCTCGGAGTAGTCCCCGGGCCGGTCGCTATCCTTGCAGTCCACCACCCGGGTCTTGTCCGGATGGAGTTCAAGCCCACAGTCCTTGAGCCGAACCGCAAGATGCTTGCGCATCTGGAGCGCCTCAGCCTCACTGCGACAATGAAGGATGCGTCGAGTAGCCCGGGGGAACCTCCCCCCCAGGCCCTCCCGGAACCGGACGTGAGACTCTCGCCTCATCCGGCTCTTCCTGCCCCAGCCGCAGGGAGAACTCCAATCTGCCAATGGGCAAATAGGTTCGGGTCTCGCCGGGCGATACGACCCAACCAGTGGGCCGCCGCCCGCTCGCGGCGACGGAAGCGACGGAACTTCCGGCACACCCAGGCCACGAGGGCTCGCTCCAAATGACGCAGGACCTGTTTCCACTTCGAGCGGTAGAACCGCCCGTAGTAGTTCGTCCAGCCCCGCACCACCGGGTTCACGTGCTGCGCGAGGTCTTCCAGGCTCTGGTTGTTCCTGGTCGACGCCATCCGCCACTCGCGGATGGTCTGGCGTACCGCCTTGGCAGCCTTGTTGCTCACCGCCGGCAGGAAGCTCACAAAAAACTTCCCGTGGCGGTTGCGGGCACGCCGTGGCTGAAAGGTGTAGCCGAGGAACTCGAACGCGACGTGCTCGTGGTCTCCCCGACGGTCGTCGTCTTTGCAGTACACGACCTTCGTCTTGACGGGGTGAAGCTCGAGCCCGCAGTCGGCGAGCCGCTTGCGGATCGCCTCCAGCACGTACCGGGCCTGGGCCTCGCTCACGCAGTGGACAACCACATCGTCCGCGTAGCGCTCGAACCGAACGGACGGAAGGTTCCGCGCCATCCAGGCGTCAAACGCGTAGTGCATGAAGAGGTTGGCCAGGAGCGGACTGATGACTCCCCCTTGCGGGGTGCCCCGGGTCCGCTCGACCCGCGTCCCGTCCGACATCTCCACGGGGGCGCGCAGCCACCGGGCAATGTAGAGCCGGACCCACGGGTTGTCCGTGTGGTGTTCGACGGCCTTGAGGACGAGGCCATGGTCCAGGGTATCAAAGAAACCTCTGATATCCAGGTCGATGACCCAGTTGGCACGCCAGCACCGCTTCCTTGCGGCACCGACCGCATCGTGCGCCGACTTGCCCGGACGGTACCCGTACGAGTCCTCGTGGAAATGCGGCTCCACGAGGGGCTCGAGCACCATCTTGACCACGGTCTGCGCGATACGGTCACCCACGGTGGGTATCCCCAGCGGGCGCATGCCTCCTCCGCCTTTCGGGATCTCGACGAGCCGGACCGGGGGCGGAAGGTAAGACCCCGACGACATCCGGTTCCAGACCTTATAGAGGTTGTCCTCCAGGTCCTTCTCGAAGCCGGCCAGGGACTGCCCATCCACACCCGCGGCACCATGGTTCGCCTTGACCCGCTTGTACGCCCCCCAAACCAAACGCTTGGGTACTTCAAACGGCTTTGCTTCAGACACCGGCTCCTCCTCTTCCGAGTTGGCCTTCGTCCTCGGCCGGACAGCCCGACGCCTTTGCTCCCCCCGCATTACCGGGGATCAACGCTACTACGCATCGGTCCGCCCCTCCGCTCCGCATCGGTACTCTCCCCCTCGTGAATCTTCCACTTGCGGGTTCTCCCTTGGCATCGGAGCGGCAGGTTCCCACGTTCCGTACGAGAGCCTGGACCGGGCTCGCGCCGCCTTCATGCCGGCCGCCGCCTGGGCAGAAGACAGGCGTCCCCCAGGCTTTTTCCCAGGGCAACGACTGGACCCTGGTTTCGACGGCATCCCTACGCTTTCGACACGTCATCGGCGGTTCACTCCCGTTCGCCTTCCCGGACCACACCTGATGGAGTCTTCCTCCACCTTTTCCAACTCGCTCACCACCACAGCCATTAGGCCGCAGCAGCAGCCGGTGGTTTGGAACCTGCCCCTGTCGGCCGGTCCCAAGGGGCCTACCCTCATCTCTCGCACAGCAAGGCTGCTTCAATTCGGCTTCTACATCAACGCCTCCTCTTCGCGCCGTCGTGGCGCACCATCATCAGCATAGCGACAGAACCAGATCTCCGGATGGTGGCTGGCTAACCAATAATCCAGCGCGCAGTGCAAGACCAGATTGGCCAGAAGCGGTGAAAGCGGCCCGCCTTGTGGCGTGCCCACCGTCCTTTCCATAACCGTTCCATCAACACGCTGAATCGGGGCATTCAGCCAGCGTTCCACATGGAGAACGATCCATCGCTCCTTGCAATGATAGCGGACCGCCCGCAGCAGCAACTCATGGTCAATATTGTCGAACAGACCACGGATGTCATACTCCAGCACCCAGTCACGTCGCCAGCAACGCCGGCGGGTCACCTCAAGTGCGTCGTGCGCGGATCGCCCTGGCCGGTAACCATAGGAGTCAGGATGAAAGAACTTCTCCAATTCGGGCTCCAAAGCCAGTACGACCGCCGTCTGGGCGATCCGGTCACTTACCGTTGGCACACCCAGCATCCGCTCTCCACCAGACTTCTTCGGTATCGGAACGGCCCTCACCGCAGGCGGAAAGCAGCTGCCCGATGAGAGTCGATTCCAGATCCGGTAGAGATTGCCATTCCGGTTTTCATCAAACTGTTCGATGGAAACCGCATCGACCCCCGCTGCTCCGCGGTTGGCCTTCACACGGCGATAGGCCTCCCATATCAGCCGCTTTGGGATCACAAACCGTTTTGTCGACGTCAAAGGCTCATCCTCCCAAGGGAGTTGGCAATCGGGTCGACCAGAGCAACCCGGCCCCTTTGCTCCGCAGCCATTACGGCCACTTCATCGCTCTTACGGGCCGGTCCGTCCTCAAGCCATGCATCGGTACTCAGTGCCTTGTTTTGTTTCACTTGGCAGGCTCCCTTGGCATCACGACTTGAGTTCCCGCAGTTCCGCCGAAGCGCCTGGATCGAGATCACGCCACCTCTATGCCGGACACCACCCACCCAGTCAGCAGGCTTCCGATGGGCTCGTCCCGGGGATAGTTGTCGCCCCCGGTTTTGATCTCGGTTATACAGTTTCGACACGTCGACAGTGATTCGCTTGCGCTCGTCTTCTCAATCCATACCTGACAAACCACTTGGATGCGCCTTCTCCCTCGACGCTCACGACAACGGTCTTCAGCCAATGCCGCTCGAGGGTGGTTTGGAGCCGGTCCCTGTAGACAGACTCCGGCGGGTCGGTCCCGCCATCACTTCAGCAGCTTCTCGTGCTGCCCGGCCAGCTCAACGCCGACCGAAACCGCATTACTGCGGCACGCACAACGATTCTGACACAGGGTAGGCGCTCCGGACTGGTCTGCAGCCATCACTAAAACTCGGAACAAACTCCGACTATAGGGTTATCGCGATAGATCGTGGTTGGTTTCAATTGGGGTTACGGCTGAAAGGATGCAAAGTTTCAAATCGGATTTTGCTTGCGGAGTTTTTAGCGTCTTTCTTCAGCGTAGCAATTAACCGGACAATTTCATCGGGCGAGTGCGTCCGAAAGACGGAGGCGGGCAGTTCGAGTATCACCGAACTGACCGTTACAAACGGGAACCTGGCTTCTTTGTGGTCCCGGCCAAGCGCCTTGATATAGCCCTTCTCAATATCCTTGGTGTCGTAGAAGCTGACGACATCCCGGTTGAAACGATTGGCGATTTCAACAACATCCGCCTGCACTTGACCCGTAGCGGCGTTGCGAAGCCCGAGGAAAAAGTCATCCCCGCCGATGTGCCCGGCGAACCGGTCCGGAGATTGGGAATAGGCTTGCAGCAGCCCGGCGAATAGCACGATCACGCGGTCTCCATTACGGAAGCCATAGGTGTCGTTGTAAGCCTTGAAATAATCGAAATCAAAATAGATAAGGTGATAAGATGAAGAAGTGTCCAGAAGGGCTTTGGACACGTATTCATAGATCATCGTATTGCCGGGCAATTTTGAAAGCGGGTTTTGCTCTCTTGCATCCATCACCCGCTTCTCGTTTAGAATCCTCAGCAAGGACTGGGCCTTCAAGAAGCCGACATATTGCATCTTGTCGACGATCAGCAGGCCCTCTATATCGCTGTTGACCGCATAGGTTTCAAGAAGCTTTTCGACGGGTGTATGAATGTCGGCGACCGGAAATTTGCTAATGAAATCTGTAGCGGGCTTTTTAAGCATTCGGTTTTGAAGCAGGTATCGGCCGTATTTGGAATAGGCGAATTTTTTAACGTCGGCCTCGCGAATGATCCCCAGCGGATGGTTATGCTGGTTTACCACGGGAATCAAATCGTTTTCATATGAGTCCTTCAACCGATCGAAGAGCTCCAGCAAACTGATGTCGATATTAACGGCTGGAATGGGTGCAATCTCCGATCGCAGCAGGTGGCTGTCGCCAATTGAATTGCTGCGTCGGTCCATGGCGGAAAGCATCTTGATGGAGGAATACCAGACGGAACACTTGGCGGTATTGACCTCGGGGGGCTGTACCAAGAATCCTTGCAACAGATCGCAGCCGATGTTCAGACAACTGTAATATTCCTGTTCGGTCTCAACTCCCTCGGCAACAACCACGGCTCCCATGAGGTGGGCGATGTTGACAATGCTCGCCGCCAGCAGCCGCTTCACGGAGTCTTTTTCAATGCCTTCGATGAAAAAGCGGTCGATCTTTATATAGTCCGGCTGAATGAGATACAGCAGCTTCAGGCCCGAAAACCCAGTTCCACAGTCATCCAGCGCAATTTTCAGGCCCATCGATCGATGTGCTTTTAGAACCTCAAGGGTTCGCCCCCAGTCCTTCAGCTCATGTCTCTCTGAAATTTCAAAACAGAAATTGGTAGGGTCGAAGCCAACGGCTCTAATCTCTTCCCAGGCTTTTTGGCCGGAATAAGCCTGATCCTCGAACAGCCGATTGTCGAGATTGAAAAATAGTTTTGCCTTGGACGCGGATTCTATTTTCTTGAATTTCTGTGCCGCCTTCGCGAACAGCAGATCGTTCGCTGTTTTGAGCATCTGTCGGTCGTGGATTTCATCAAATAAAGATGCGATGGAATCGAATCCAGCCGCTTGAACATTCCGGAGCAACGCTTCATACCCGTATGTCATGCCCGTGTGGATGTTGACAATGGGCTGAAAGGCGTAATCGAGCAGCTTGATTTTGCACTCCAACTCGAAAAGGCTTCCAATATTCATCGGATTCAGTCTGTTTTGGACCGCAACGCCAGCTCGCCGAATGAGTTATCGGGTACAGGATCAAAGCATTGCATTAGGTAATCAGTGCGAGCGGCGGATGGTCATCGGCATGCAACACCCTTCCATGTCATTCATCAGGTTCCATCATCGGCACGATGCCTGCTGCTCTTGAGGGTCAAGAGAGTTAGAAAATTGTTAGCCAGTATCAACGATCGCTTCAAGAGAAGATCAAGCAGCTTGTTGTCTGCAATCTCTTAGTTGGTGGTCAACCTCCTAAGATTCATAAGATTTTTCGGCGTCCCATTCTTGGCCGACTTCTATCAGCACAGCGCTTATCTGTCGCAGCAGCGATGGCTCATGGCAGAACATAGTGGCAACGCTGGTTCGGAGTTTGACTTCCTTCTTGACTCGCTCAAGCAAACTGGTGGTACGCATTTGGAGCCGATGCCGTTGCGGAAGCATGTGGAACGTGCCCTCCCGGCAGGGTGCTTTGCATCCAACTGGCCGGCGGGAGACTGTGGAGCGATGCTTATTCACAGTCAGCTAAGACTCAACGAATCGGCCACTCGCCAGGCAATCTGCCGCTCGCTCGGGATCCGCTCAAAGTAACCTTGCATCAGAAGCCGCAAGTAAACCCCGGGGGCAAGACCCGGTCGGCCGATGCCCTCCGCTAGGAGGGCTGGCATAGCTGTTCACAGAAAGCGTCAAACCCATGGGCGTTGAACACTTGCTCCAGACACGAATAAAACGGGTGGGCAGGGGCT
>CAZSNH010000162.1:0-6616 GCA_964607855.1 uncultured Hyphomicrobium sp.
GGTGAAGGCACCCGATTGGATGTCGGCGAGCACGCGCTTCATCTCGGCGCGCGTCTCGTCGGTGATGATGCGCTTGCCGGACATGTACTCGCCGAACTCGGCCGTATTTGAGATCGAGTAGTTCATGTTGGCGATGCCGCCCTCATAAATGAGGTCGACGATTAGCTTCACTTCGTGCAGGCACTCGAAATAGGCCATCTCCGGCGCGTAGCCCGCTTCGACCAGCGTCTCGAAACCGGCGCGGATCAATTCCACGAGACCGCCGCAAAGCACAACCTGCTCGCCGAAGAGGTCGGTTTCGCACTCTTCCTTGAAAGTTGTCTCGATGATGCCCGAACGCCCGCCACCGATTGCCGATGCGTACGAGAGGAAAACCTCTAGGGCATTACCGCTCCTGTTCTGATGAACGGCAACGAGACAGGGAACGCCGCCGCCTTTCTGATATTCGCCGCGCACCGTGTGGCCCGGGCCCTTGGGGGCCACCATGCCGACATCGAGGTCCGCACGCGGCTCGATGAGGCTGAAATGAACGTTGAGGCCATGCGCGAACATGAGGGCAGCGCCCTGCTTCATGTTGGCGTGGAGATGGTCCTTGTAGATGTCGGCCTGCAACTCGTCTGGCGTGAGCATCATGATGACGTCAGCCCACTTGGCGGCTTCCGCCACCTCCATCACCTTGAGTTTTTCCTTTTCGCACTTGGCGGCCGTCGATGAGCCCTTGCGGAGCGCAATGACGATGTCCTTGACACCGCTGTCGCGCAGATTGAGGGCATGCGCATGGCCCTGGCTCCCGTAACCGACAATGGCGACTTTCTTCGACTTGATGAGATTGATGTCGGCATCACGATCGTAATAGACGCGCATGGGCTCCCTCTCGAGTTGACAGCGTTGGCTCGAGATTAGTGCCGCACCCGAAAGAGGCGGCATGTCCCGGCCGGGTTGTGTGGGCAATGCGGACATCCCCAAAAGGGCGTTCCGATTGAGCGCTAAGCGCCAGAATGAACGGCTTGCGCCCAGGGCTTTACAACGAAACGGGCCGCGGAAAGAAGCGAAAAAACGACACGGGCCGCAAGATTGCGCGAGTGGAATGAGCAAAGCACCGAGAGCACATCCCCTTTCGAGCCACGGTGGTTAACCGGGCATCAACCGGCACGGGGTTAATTTTCCGCAACTCCAGCTCAGGGCTTTTCGAAATGTCGCGCATTAACTTCGGAAAACTGAAACCCATTCTTGTCGCCGCTTCTGCTTGTCTTGCCCTTACCGCCTGCGGCAGTGATGAAGGTGAGCAGCCCCAGGCCGCCGTTCCCACGGAACGAGCAATCTACACATCCGCCCTCGACTGCGAAGCGGGCGGTAAGCTCACTCTCGAACAGTGCACGGCCGCCATCGAACGTGCCGTCGCCCTTCACGACAAATACGCCCCGAAATACCGGTCTTTGGGTTCATGTGAAGAGGCCCAGGGCGCCGAAAAGTGCGAGCGCATAGATGAGAAGGAATTCCGTCCGCGCCTCACCGCGTTCATCGTCGCCCCGCACGACCCCAATACGGCGAAGCCCCTCTATCTGACGATGGACGGGCAGGAAGGTTTCCAGACGATCGAGAAGGAAATGATCCTCGCCAAGAACGACAACTACATCTTCTCCCGCAGCGCGCGCGATGCCTACGAGCTGCATGCTTCGCAAGGCCGCCGCTAAGCCACTCTGGTCAAGGAACAGGTGCGGTCGGGGGGCCCGGCGGATCACATTCCGCCGGGCCCACGCGCGATTGCGGCAATTCCAGTTCGCGACACTTCGATGAGCCCGAGCTCCGTCATGATCTTGATGAAGCGCTCGATCTCGGTTGAGGGTCCTGTAAGCTCGAATACGAAATGCTCGGTCGAGGCGTCGATAACGTTGGCGCGGAAAATTTCCGCGAGCCTGAGTGCCTCAATCCTCTTTTCCCCCTTGCCGGACACTTTGACGAGGGCAAGCTCGCGCTCCAGACAGTCGCCCTCTTCCGTTAAATCCCGCACCCGGTGGATGGGTACCATGCGCTCGAGCTGATGTTTGATCTGCTCGATGACCGCCGGCGTGCCCCGCGTCACGATGGTGATGCGCGAAACGTGCCGTTCGTGCTCCGTCTCGGTGACCGTCAAGCTGTCGATGTTGTATCCGCGCGCCGTGAAGAGGCCAATGACGCGCGCCAGCACTCCTGGCTCATTGTCGACCAGCACCGAGAGCGTTCGGCTCACCACGTCCTGTTTGATCCCCGGAGCGGAGTAGTGAGTCTGTGGATTGAGATTGATCATTGGGGAAACCTGTGAAAGTTCGTTTCAGGGGCGATGGTGCGGCAGGCCATGGGTGAAACTCTAGACGAGCACCTTGCCTTCCTTGCCGATCGCGCGGCCGACCTCATCGTCGCTCACATCCTCGCCAAGCAGCATCTCATTATGAGGCTTGCCGGAGGGGATCATCGGGAAGCAGTTGGCAAGCGCCGCCACCCGGCAATCGAAGATGACGGGCTTCCTGACCTCGATCATCTCCTTGATGGCGTCATCGAGCTCGGAGGGGCTCTCGCAACGAATGCCGTGCCAGCCATAGGCTTCGGCGAGCTTCACGAAATCGGGCAGGCTTTCGGTGTAGCTGTGCGAAAGCCGGTTGCCGTGCAGAAGCTGCTGCCACTGGCGCACCATTCCCATGTACTGGTTGTTCAGGATGAACACTTTGACCGGCAGATCGAACTGCACAGCGGTGGATGCTTCCTGAATGTTCATGAGGATCGAAGCATCACCTGCAATGTCGATAACGAGCGACTTGGGATGCGCGAGCTGCGCACCAATCGCCGCCGGAAGGCCATAACCCATCGTGCCAAGGCCGCCGGACGTCATCCAGCGGTTTGGCTCCTCGAAGTGGTAGAACTGCGCTGCCCACATCTGATGCTGTCCAACCTCGGTCGTGATGTAGGTATCTCGATCCTTGGTGAGGGCATAAAGACGCTCGACCGCATACTGCGGCATGATCACGTCTTTCGAGGCTTTGTAGGAGAGGGATTTTTTCGCCCGCCAGGTGTCGATCTGCTTCCACCAGTTCTTGTGCGCCGCCTTATCCAATTGTGGCGCCTTGAGCTTCCAGGTCCGCAGCATTTCCTCGAGCACGTAGGCGACATCGCCGACGATCGGAATATCGACGTGAATGTTCTTGTTAATGGAAGAGGGATCGATATCGATGTGGATTTTCTTCGAGCCTGGAGAGAACGCGTCGATGCGGCCCGTGATGCGATCGTCGAAACGCGCACCAACGTTGATCATCACATCGCAATCGTGCATCGCCAGGTTGGCTTCGTAGGTTCCGTGCATGCCGAGCATGCCGAGCCACTGCTTGTCGGAGGCCGGATAGGCACCGAGCCCCATCAACGTCGACGTGATGGGGAAGCCGGTCAGGCGAACGAACTCGCGAAGCAGCTGGCTCGCTTTGGGGCCCGAGTTGATGACGCCGCCGCCGGTATAAAAGATGGGCTTCTTGGCCGTCGCGATGAGGTCGACGGCATCCCGAACGGGCGCCGGATCGGGTTTGATCTTGGGCCTGTAGGTCTTGTGGGCGATGTTGGTCGGTCCCACATAGTTGCCTGAAGCAAACTGAATATCCTTCGGGATGTCGACCACCACCGGACCCGGACGGCCCGAGCGCGCAATATGGAACGCCTCGTGAAGCACACGAGCGAGATCGTTGACGCTCTTCACCAGCCAATTGTGCTTCGTGCACGGGCGCGTGATGCCAACTGTATCACATTCCTGAAAGGCATCGTTTCCGATCAAGTGGGTCGGAACCTGCCCGGTGATACAAACGATTGGGATGCTGTCCATCAGAGCGTCCGTCAGACCGGTAACGGCGTTGGTGGCGCCGGGACCCGAGGTCACGAGCACGACGCCCACCTTTCCGGTCGAGCGGGCGTAGCCTTCGGCCGCGTGAACGGCACCGCCCTCCTGGCGCACCAGGATGTGCTTCACTTTTTCCTGCTGGAAGAGCTCGTCGTAGATCGGGAGTACCGCACCGCCGGGATAGCCGAAAACGTACTCGACGCCCTGATCGGCGAGCGCCTTCAGAACCATCTCCGCACCCGTCATCGGCCGCGCCATGAAAATCCTCCTCGCCTCAAAAAAAAAGAAAACTCTCAGAGCGACAGTGCCACCCTCTCTTTGAGGCCGTTTCGATAAGGCTGGCAGTATGAGCCGTCAAGACTAATCAAGAATAAATGCAACCTCTTTAGTGATTATTCTTTGCATTTCTTTCAAAGTGACACCTTTCCACGCACTCATATTACCTTTTAGCCACGTCTGCTGCCTTTTGACGTACTGCCGGGTCTCGGCTTGAGCGGCTGCGATCGCTTCGTCTCTGGAAAGGATCCCGGAAACGAGCTGCCTCAGCGGACGCACACCGAGCGCACGCATGACTGGAAGATCTTCCGACAAATTCTGCTTTAAGAGCAGGCGGACCTCCTCGATTGCCCCCTCCTCTATCATGCTGAGAAAGCGCTGATCGCACCGGCGATGGATTTCTTCGCGATCAGCATCAATCACAATCCGAAGGGCCTCCGCCTCGGACACGATTGGAATGCCCGGCTCGCATTGCCAGAGGGCGAGCGAGCGGCCGGTCGCTTCGAGGACCTCCAGCGCGCGCACGATGCGTTGGGGATCGGTGGGCCGGAGACGAGCCGCCATCGCAGCGTCACGTGCCGCAAGCTCCTTATGTAGCTCGGCAGCCCCTACCTCATCTGCCTTCATGCGCCAGCGAATTCTGATCTCATCCGGAATAGCCGGAATAGGCGAGAGCCCTTCGGTCAGAGCTTTAAAGTAGAGCCCCGTACCGCCCACGATCACGACAATGCGCCCCTCGGCCTGGACCGCTTCGATGGCGCGCCTGGCTTCCAGGGCATATCGTCCGGCGGAATAGGCCTCCCGAGCCGGTACGTGCCCATAAAGGCGATGCGGCACGCGTGCCTCGTCCTCCTCCGAAGGGCGGGCAGTCAGAACACGCAAGTCCCGGTAGACTTGCATACTGTCGGCATTGACGATTGCACCGCCAAACTGTTCGGCGAGAGCCAGCGCCAAAGCCGACTTGCCCGAAGCGGTCGGACCTGCAATGAGAATGGCGCGTTTCTTCGTCATGCCCTCTCCATAAGGCAGACCGACGCCCTAAGCGACGATTTCTGCCGGGACTCCTCAGTATGATGCGACTATCGAGTGCGCTCGTCCTCAACGCCCCTGCCGGAAGCGGCAGCCTCGACGAAGATATCGTCAAGCGGGTCATGGGCGCCATTGCGGATCAGGCGATCTACGACTACGGCTGGCTTGCCGAAGGCGAAGCCTGGCAAGCCTTGATGAGCATCGATGAGGACGAAGATACACGCCGGCTGCGCCGCCGCGTGGAAAGCCAGTTAAGCGAATTCGGCCTCGACATCAACATCGTCCCGGACGATCTCCATTTCCGCAAGCGTAAGCTCCTCGTCGCCGATATGGAAAGCACGATCATCAAGCAGGAATTGATCGACGAACTCGCCGACTATGTCGGACTACGCAATGAGATCTCGGAGATCACCGCACGCGCCATGCGGGGCGAACTCGAGTTCGAAGGCGCGCTTAGAGAGCGTGTTGCGCTGCTTGCCGGCTTGGACGCCAGCATTCTCGACGAGGTTTATGAACAGCGCGTAACACTGATGCCGGGCGCCGAGACGCTCATCAAAACGATGAAAGCCAATGGCGCCTACTGCGCGCTTGTCTCGGGTGGATTTACCGTTTTTACCGAGCGCATCGCTGCCCGGCTCGGATTCGATGAACACCAAGCCAATGTGCTCGAGATCGAGAATGGAAAGCTTACCGGGCGGGTCAAGGAACCCATTCTCGGGCGCCAAGCCAAGCGCGCGGCACTCGAGCGGATCGCAGCGGCACGGCGGCTCAACTGGGTGGATACGATTGCCGTCGGCGACGGCGCCAACGATCTCGATATGCTGAGTGCTGCTGGCCTCGGGGTTGCTTTTCGCGCAAAGCCGAAAATTCGCGAAGCCGCGCTCGACTGCGACACGGGCGCTGTTGTCACGCACGGCGACTTGCGCGCGCTCCTTTATCTGCAAGGCTATCGAAAAGTCGACTTCAAGGTTTGATTTCGCATCACCTCGAACCTTGACATGCATTCTGCAGTGTCATATTTAACGAGTTAGTTATTTAACCTATTGGATAAATGCAAGTGCATTCCGACCACCTCTCTGCCACCTTCTCCGCCCTCGCCGACCCGACACGACGCGCGATCCTCCAGCGATTGGCGCTCGGCGAAACGTCGGTTTCCGAGCTTGCCTTTCCGTTCGACATCAGCCTTCCCGCCGTTTCGAAGCACTTGAAGGTCCTGGAGAATGCCGGCCTCATCGAGCGCGGGCGAGAAGCCCAACGGCGTCCCTGCAAACTCAAAGCCGAGCCGCTCAAGGAGGCGGCCGGCTGGATCGAGAATTACCGCCACTTCTGGGGAAAGAGCCTCGATCGCCTCGAAGCCTACCTCGAGGTCCTGCAGGCAGCAGAGAAAAAGCGCACCCAGAAGAGGCGGAAATGATCCAACTCTCTCGTCAAACGCCCGTTTGAACAGCAATGCAA
>CAZSNH010000163.1:0-6304 GCA_964607855.1 uncultured Hyphomicrobium sp.
CGAAATCCTGGAGCCGATGGAGCAGGCTTACGAGTTCATCCGCGAGATTGGCACCGGTATTTCCCATCATTGGGGTGCTTTCGGCTGAGGCAAGGATGCGTCTCAGAGGGCGCCCGACGTCCGCGGCAGCCAGAGCGATAACTCGGGCCAATATGTGACGAGCATCAGGAATGCCAGCATCATCATGAGCCACGGTGTAACGGCTTTCGACATCTTGGTAAGGCCGAGTTTCGAGATGCTGCTTGCGACATAGAGGTTGAGGCCGACCGGTGGCGTCACCATGCCGATCTCCATGTTGACGACCATGATGATGCCGAAGTGGACCGGGTCAATGCCGAGCTTGACGGCGACCGGAAGCAGGATCGGGGCGAGGATGAGCGTGATGGAGGCCGGCTCCATGATGCAGCCGACCACGATCAGCAGCACATTAACGACCATGAGGAAGGCGACGCGTCCCAGTCCCTGAGCAACGATCCAGTCGGCGATGGCCTGCGGGATCTGCTCGTGAGTGAGCAGGAAAGAAAAGAGCACCGCATTGGTGATGATGTAGAGCAGCATGGCGCTCATGTTTGCCGACGCCAGCAGCACGCTCCAAACGTTTTTGAGCTTAAGGTCTTTGTAGACGTAGACGGCGATGACGAACGCGTAGACCGCGCTCATGGCGGCAGCTTCCGTCGGCGTGAAAGCACCTATGTAGATGCCGCCCATAACCAGTACGATGAGCGCCAAGCCCCAGATACTCTCGATGAAGGCGGTCCAGATTTCGCTCCACGCGGCCCTCGGCTGGCGCGGGTAGTCGTTGGCCCAGGCGATGTACCACGTGGTCGCGGCGAGAATCGTGGCGAGTAGTAGTCCCGGTATGACGCCGGCAATGAAAAGCGCCCCGATCGATGCTGCCCCGACCTTTTCTCCACCCGTCCCAGAGATGAGCATTCCCGAGGTCGCCACAGAATAGAGCACCATGACGATCGAGGGCGGAATGAGGATGCCGAGTGCGCCCGAGGAAGCAATGACACCGGCGCCGAACCGCTCCGGAAAACCTTGGGCGGCCATTGCTGGCAAAAGAACCGATCCAATCGCGACGACAGTGGCCGGAGAGGAGCCGGAAATGGCGGCAAAGATGGCGCAGGCGAAAACGCTCGCAAGCCCGAGGCCGCCCGGAAGATGCCCGACGAGCGCCGTTGCAAACCGGATCATGCGCCGCGCCACCCCGCCGCGGGTGAGAAAGTTTCCTGCCAAGATGAAGAACGGGATGGCCATGATTTCGAAGCTCTCGATGCCGGTGAAGAGTTTCAAGGCGACCGCATCGAGCGGCACATCCGTCATCGCGAACAGGAAAGCAAGCACGGTAAGTCCGAGCGCGATTGAAACCGGCATGCCCGTGAGCATAAGAACAACGAGGAGCGCAAAAATGAGAAAGGCTGTCATCGCATCTCGCCCCCGTGTGCCGAATCAAGCTCCTCGAATTCGCCGAGCCCGTGTTTGGGGAGTGATCCGGTTCGATGAAAGGCGAAGGCCGCTTCGACGAAGCGCAGGCACATCAACGCCGAGCCGAGCGGAACTGCGAGGTAGACCATCCACATCGGCAGCTCGAGTACTGCGGACGTCTGGCCTGTTTCGGCAATATGAGAAACGAACCGGGCGCCGAGGAGCGCGATCAATCCGGTGAAGAGCGCCCCCGCCGCAAGGCTCACAAGAATGACCGCGCGGCGATAGCCGCCCGTGAGGCGATTGACGAGTACGTCGACACCGACGTGAATGCCGGTTCTGACGCCGTAGGCGGCGCCGAACTTGGCCATCCAGATGAACATGAAGATGCAGAGTTCCTGGGCCCACGGCAGGCGGTACGAATTGATGAACTTGAAGACGCTTCGCGCGGCCGCGAGAAGCAATCCATAGTCGTGCGACTTGGCGAATACCATGAGGTGTACGAGGTTTGAGAGACTGTAGCGATGGAGTACTGCAACGAAGACGATAAGGGTCGCGGCGGCAATCAGCGAGCCGATCAGGTATTCCTCGATTTTTCCCAAGGTGCGCGAGAGCATTTTGGGTGGTCTTCCCCCATAACGAGCCGAGTATTGCAGTCAATATCGAGCCGCGCCTAGTTCTTTTGCGCGACGGCTTCCTCAATTCGGCGGATCAGCTCGGCTCCCACCCGTCCGGACATCTCTTTGCGCACTGGCAGTAGGGCTTCCCTCCACGCCGCAAGCTCTTCGGGCGTTGGCACGTGAATGGCCGTTTTTCCGGAGCGGCGCACCGCCTCAAGTGACTCTGCATTTTCCTTCTCGGCGAGTTCGTTTGCGAAAGGCGTTAGCTCGATGAGGATTTTCTCGAGCGTGATGCGCACGTCGTCTGGAAGATGATCCCAGAATTGCTTGTTGGTGATGACGGCGTATCCGAGATAGGCGTGGTTGGTGAGCGTCGCATGTTTCTGGACCTCGTACATCTTCTGCGTATAGAGGTTCGCCGGCGTGTTCTCCGTGCCGTCGACCACCCCGGTCGCGAGCGCCTGATAGGCCTCCGAATAGGCCATCACCTGCGGCATGGCTCCCAAGGCCATCATCTGGGAATCGATGACCTTCGAGGCCTGGATGCGCATCTTGAGCCCCAGCATATCATCGGGTGTAATGAGCGGCTGATTGGCAGACAGAATCTTGAAGCCATTGTTCCAGTACGTCAGTCCCTTGATTCCCTTGCTTTCGAGTTTCTTGAGCAGCTCCTTGCCAATGGGACCCTGGGTGATCTTGTTGACGTCGGCATAGCTCGAAAACAGGTAGGGGAGATCAAACACCTCGAAGTCCTTGATGCCGAGCGGACCGAACTTCGAAAGCGATGGGCAGAGCATCTGCACGGCACCCAACTGAAGCGCCTCCATCTCTTCCTTGTCCTTGTAGAGTTGGGAATTAGGATAGAGCTCGATTCTGATGCGGTTTCCGAGGGCTTTTTCGGCGAGCTCCTTGAACTTCTCCGCGGCGACCGACTTGTGCGCGCCGGGCGCCGTGACGTGGCTGAACTTGATGACAATGGGTGGCTCGGCATTGGCTCGCAGGGTCAGCGCCATCAGCGCCATGGCAAGGCCGAAGACAAGTCCGAGAGGATGCCTCCACTTCAAAATCATGCCTTTCCCCTTGATTTGAGAGAGTGGCCTGCCTTGAGAGACTCTGCGAGGTCTGTTGCGGAAATCGCGAATACCTCTCCCGAGCTTTCCTCGGTGTCGAGCCAAAGGAAGGGCAGGATTGGAAAGTCGGCTTCTAGGCTAGCGCGCCCCGTCCCCACTTCTGCAACGAGGAGGCCGCGGGGTGTGAGATACAGACAGGCCTGGTCGACGATCTTGCGCACGAGTTCCATTCCATCCTCGCCGCCAAGATGTGCCATGACGGGCTCGGCCGCATATTCCGGTGGAAAGGTGGCAACCTCATCCTTAGCGACATAAGGCGGATTGGTGAGAATAAGGTCATAACGCTCTCCCCCGAGACCGCTCAAGAGGTCGGACCGAACAAGCCGGATGCGGTCCGTGAGGCCGTAGTCTTCGACATTGCGCCTTGCGACTGCGAGCGCCTCTTTCGAGAGGTCGGCTGCGTCGACCTGGGCATCTGGAAAGATCTCGGCGGCCAGGATCGCGAGGCAGCCCGATCCCGTGCAGAGATCAAGTATTCGATTGATTGGTTTCACTTCTTCCAGAAGCGGGTCAAGAGGGCCACGCAGGAGCTCGCCGATATAGGATCGCGGCACGATCACGCGCTCGTCGACATAGAAACGGAAACCGCCGACCCAAGCTTCGTTGAGGAGGTAGGCGGCCGGCTTTCGGGTCCTGATGCGCTCCTCCACGATGGTGCCGAGCGCGCGGCCTTCTTCTGGCGTGATCTTCCGGTGAATATTTCTTTCTAGGCCGTCGATCGGCAAGCCGAGGGTCCTCAGAACGAGAAAGGCAGCTTCGTCGAGAGCATTTGCGGTGCCATGGCCGTAGGACAAGTTCGCGGCTTCGAATTGGTGCAGGGCAAACTCGACCCAATCGCCGATGGTCTTCAACGCGGTGCGTTTTTCTGGTTTGCTTGCTCTTGGCATCACTGCGACGTTCGGCATCGGATCTCGGGGGCTGTATACCATTCCCTTCGCCCCGCGAGACCCCCGGGACGCACCGTTTCGAGGGGGGATCTATTTTATTTCGCGGCATGGTGTCTCGAAACGAGTTCGGGCTTGGCGAATGCCCCGGTATTTGGTCAATATCCTCGCTCATCGGTACCGGAAAAGAGTGCCGACCTGCCCTGAACGGGGAAAAATATTCCGGATCTTGTGAGGAGGAGCGCCGTGACCGTCAAATCCGACATCGAAATCGCACGCGAAGCGAGAATGAAGCCGATCGCCGAGGTGGCGGCAAAGATCGGGGTCCCGGCCGATGCGCTCCTCCAGTACGGCCCGACCAAAGCCAAAGTGACGGCCGACTACATCGACAGTCTCAAGGGAAGGCCCGACGGCAAGCTCATTCTGGTCACGGCGATCACACCGACGCCGGCGGGTGAAGGCAAGACCACGACCACCGTGGGTCTCGTTGATGCTTTGAACCGCATCGGCCGGAAGGCCATTGGCTGTCTGCGCGAGCCCTCGCTCGGCCCGTGCTTCGGCGTCAAGGGTGGTGCGGCGGGCGGCGGTTACGCACAGGTCGTTCCGATGGAGGACATCAACCTCCACTTTACTGGTGATTTCCACGCCATCACGAGCGCCCACAATCTGCTCTCGGCGATGATCGATAATCACATCTACTGGGGCAACTCGCTCGGCATCGACGGCCGCCGCGTCGAGTGGCGCCGTGTGCTCGACATGAATGACAGGGCGCTTCGTTCGATCGTCAACTCTTTGGGGGGCGTGTCGAATGGTTTCCCGCGTGAGGACGGCTTCGACATCACGGTGGCTTCCGAGGTTATGGCCATCCTCTGCCTTTCAAACGACCTCAAGGATCTCGAGAAGCGTCTCGGCAACATCATCGTGGGTTATACGCGCGACAAGAAGCCGGTTCGAGCCCGCGACGTGAAGGCGGACGGCTCGATGACGGTGCTTCTCAAGGATGCTCTGATGCCGAACTTGGTGCAGACGCTCGAGAACAATCCCGTGTTCATCCATGGCGGCCCGTTCGCCAACATCGCGCACGGCTGCAACTCGGTGCTCGCTACCAAGACCGCATTGAAGCTGGCCGACTACGTGGTGACGGAAGCTGGATTCGGCGCCGACCTCGGAGCCGAGAAGTTCTTCGACATCAAATGTCGCAAGGCTGGTCTTCAACCCTCATGCACCGTCATCGTTGCGACCGTTCGCGCGCTCAAGATGCACGGCGGCGTGGCTAAGGAAGATCTCAAGACTGAAAATGCCGCCGCCGTTGCGAAGGGCTGCGAAAACCTCAAGCGCCATATCGAGAACGTGAACAAGTTCGGTGTTCCGGCCGTGGTTGCCGTCAACCGGTTCATCACCGATACCGAAGCCGAGATTCAAGAGGTGATGAAGGCAGCAGAGAGCATGGGCACGCGCGCCTTCATGTGCACCCACTGGGCCGACGGCGGCAGAGGCACCGAGGCGCTCGCACATAACGTTGTCGATGTTTGTGCCTCGGGCAAGGCTTCTTTCCGCCCGCTCTATCCCGATTCCATGAGCCTTCGTGATAAGGTCAAGACGATCGCAACCGAAATCTATCGTGCCGCCGATATCTCCTGCGACAGTTCGGTCGAGGGGCGCTTCAAAGAGCTCGAGGCCATGGGCTTCGGTCATCTGCCGGTCTGCATGGCGAAGACGCAGTACTCGTTCACGACAGATCCCGGCAAGCGCGGCGCGCCGACTGGCTTTATCGTTCCCGTGCGCGAGCTTCGCCTATCGGCAGGCGCCGAGTTCGTGGTCGCTATTACGGGTGAGATCATGACCATGCCGGGGCTGCCCAAGGTGCCGGCCGCCGACTCGATCCGCCTCAACGATCAGGGCCAGATCGAAGGTCTCTTCTGATCTCCACGCAATTGCGGAAGGGCTCGGGGCAGGCGGTCTAAGCCTGCCCCTTTCGCATGTCTTTCCCTTCGACCAAAGACCAAGGGCGAGGGCAGATCTGTGTCGGGCATCATGCTGTCGCAGCCCTTACTTGATCGTGGTCAATCTGTTGCGGAGCCGGTTCGGCAAATTGGGCGCCGTATCAGCAAGAATTCGCGAGCCTGCGATGGAACACGTGAGAAAACCGAGCCCGATAGGTCATAACGCCGCCGGAGCCCTGCTCCGTGTCGAGGTGCGCTTCTTCAACAGTCTCTCCAAATTCACGCGCAGCGAGACGTTT
>CAZSNH010000163.1:6314-6615 GCA_964607855.1 uncultured Hyphomicrobium sp.
TCAAGCTGCCGGTGCATGACATCTTTCTCGTGCTCAAGAATGGCCGCGATATCACGCCGGGGATTTATCAGGGCGGCGTCGTCAATCGCGAGTCCGTGCTCGACGACGGTGACGTGATCGCCTTCTCCGGCCCCGTACCTTACAGCTACGGATATGGCGCTCCCGTCGTGTGAGGTTGCGACCTGCCACCCGTTGCGCGGGCGGTGGGCGGAAAAAACGGGTGGCATGCGCCGCGATCCGATGAAGCGCGACGCCTACGAGTGCTTCGGCCAGGGCGACCGCGAGGTCTACCTCAACGACG
>CAZSNH010000164.1:0-6613 GCA_964607855.1 uncultured Hyphomicrobium sp.
GTTGATTTAGCGAGAAATTTCGCAATTTGCTCGGGCGCGCGCACGTTCGCCACCCGTGCTGCTTATATGGCAAGCGTTCCCCGTTTCGCAATTGCGCAATGACAGAACGAACAGGGGCAAAGGTTCATACTTTTCTGTCGAGCACCACCAAAGTGGCCGCAAACTGATCCCGATCGGTCTTCGGCAGCGGCTCGGATGAGACTTCGACCCAGTCGGCCGGCTCGAGGGGAGGAAAGAAAACGTCACCCTCAGGCGTGGCGTGTACGCGCGTCAGGTAGATGCGCGATACTCTCGGCAATGCCCCCTGATAGATCTCGGCCCCACCGATGATCATGATCTCTTCCTCGCCCTTGCTGAGAGCCAGCATCTGCCCGAGCACGAGAGCATCCGACAGACTTTCGACGACAGTTGCCCCAAGAGGCGCAAAGTTTGGATCTCGCGAGACGACGATGTTGTCGCGGCCGTCAAGGGGCTTCTTCAGGGTCTCGAACGTCTTGCGCCCCATGATGATGGGCTTGCCCATGGTGAGGCGGCGGAACGTCTTCAGATCCGACGACATGCGCCAGGGCAAGCCGCCCGCGGCGCCGATCACGCCGTTTTCCGCCGCCGCAACAATAAGTGAAATTCGAACGCTCAAGACGCCTCGCTCATATCTGCCTCAGGAGCCGGCCAGATTGGTCCGGCATCACGGTGCCGCCGGGGCGATCCGATAGCACTCTTTTACCGCCGCGACGATGCTGACTTTCGAGACAATGCCCAACAGTTTCGGGCATGCCTCCGCCACCCGTGCGAAATATGGTAAGGGTCCGGAACTGCGGCCTGATCCTGGACACTCAGCCCCATGCCCCGACTAGAGTTCTGGTTCGAGTTTGCCTCGACATACTCGTATTTATCCGTCATGCGAATCGAACGGCTTGCCGCAGCCGCCGCCGTTGAGGTTGATTGGCGCCCATTCCTTCTCGGACCGATCTTCAAGTCGCAGGGCTGGGACTCCTCGCCGTTCAACATCTATCCGGCAAAGGGCCGCTATATGGTCCGCGACATCGAGCGCACGGCCCAAGAACGCCGCCTCCCCTTTGTCATGCCCCAACAATTCCCCGCAAACGGATTGATGGCGGCCCGTCTAGCAACTTTGGGCCGCAAGGATGGGTGGATTGCAGACTTTGCTCGCGCCGTCTTTTCCGCCCAGTTCGGCAAAGGCGAGGACATCGGCCGCCCCGAATTGCTTTCGCGCCTGCTTCTCTCGCTTGGTCTCGATTCCGAGACGGAATTTGCACGCGCCGCGGAGCCCTCAATCAAAGACGCGCTTCGGGCCGCGACCGAGCAAGCAATTTCGCTCGGCATCTTCGGCGCGCCGAGCTTCGTCACAGAGGATCGTGAGCTGTTCTGGGGCGATGACCGCCTAGAGCAAGCGCTCGCGTGGGCGCGCGCCCTCTAGACTGCGACGGGCGCCGCGATGTGGGGGTGGGGATCGTAGCCGGTGAGAAGAAAGTCTTCAAAATTGAAGTCGAAGATCGACTGCACAGCGGGATTGATCTCCATTCTGGGGAGCGGGCGCGGGGTGCGCTTCAACTGCTCGTCCGCCTGTTCGAGATGATTGAGGTAGAGGTGGGCATCCCCGAACGTGTGAACGAAATCGCCGGGCTTCAGCCCCGTCACCTGTGCCAGCATCATGGTGAGAAGGGCATAGCTCGCGATGTTGAACGGCACGCCGAGAAAGATATCCGCCGAGCGCTGGTAAAGCTGGCAGGAGAGCCGTCCCTCGGCGACATAGAATTGAAAAAGGCAGTGGCAGGGGGCGAGCGCCATGTCGGGGATATCGGCCGGGTTCCAGGCTGATACGATAATTCGCCGGCTGTCCGGATTGTTTTTCAGCGTCTCGACGACTTCTTTAATTTGATCGATTGAGCGCCCGTTCGGTGCTTCCCAGTTCCGCCACTGCTTGCCGTAGACGGGTCCGAGGTTGCCCTCGGCATCGGCCCACTCATCCCAGATCCGTACGCCCTTGCGCTTGAGATAGCCGATATTGGTGTCGCCGGCGAGAAACCAGATCAGCTCATGAATGATCGACTTCACGTGCAGTTTCTTGGTCGTGACCAGCGGAAAGCCTTGGCTGAGGTCGAAGCGCATCTGATGGCCGAAGACCGAAAGTGTTCCGGTCCCCGTGCGATCGGTCTTTGGGACGCCCTCGGTTCTTACTCGGCGCAGGAGGTCCAGATATTGTTGCATGAAGGCAGTTTAGGCGGAGTCGGGGGGAATGACCAAGGGGGTCAAAACGGCCTCAATACGGTGAAAAAACGTAGGTGAAGACGAGAGCGGCCAAATTGACGATAGCGTGGGCTGCGATCGGCACCCATATCGATCCCGTTCGCCAGACGAGCCACGTCATGAGGATGCCTGCCAGAAAGACACTCGTCAGCCCTTGCCACGAGTAACCCCAGTGCAGCAGCGTCCACGCCATATTAGATGCCAGTCCACCGCCAACAATTCCTATCGGCGACTTGGCAAGCGCCGAAAGCAGAAAGCCCCGAAAGGTGAGTTCTTCCCAAAGGGGGGCCAGCACAACGCCGACGATTACGGTCCCCCACCAGAGCGGAGAACGCAAACCCTCGACAAGCCATTTCGTATCCTGAAAAATATTGAAGTCGCTTGAGGCATACATGAGAAGCTCGCCGGCACTCGTCACCAGAATGACCGCGAGACTCGCAAGGGCAAATGTGCTCCAGCCGGGAATGGGATTGGCAAGCTGCAGTGTTTCGCGGCGAATACCCCCGCGCGCTGCGGCAATCCAGCAGACCATGAGCGAGAGAAGCTGCGAAGCTGCTGCGGCCGCAAGTCCAATGGGAGAGGCCAATGTGGACATTGCCTCGGTCGCCTGTTCCACGTCAGCTTCGGTCGCGCCCGAGGTCACGGCAATCACGATGGCGAGGAACATGCCGACGAATGAGACGCCACAGATCACAACCGTCATCAGGGACGCCGAAAGGGCACCCCAGGCGGTCTCTGGCGAATACCTGGCTGGGCCCGACAAAAGAAGATTTCTCCCGCTTGCGGGAATCGATTCGCTGCTCATGATCCACAAATCCGCTCGACGACCGGCTTTTTCTGCCGACGGACGATGGCAAAAAAGCGGTAATAGGAAGTGTGTTTAGACCCCTTCAACCGCGGCGAGTGGCGACACTTTTAATTCAGGACCACCCATCATATATTCTATTTGCTGGATTCGTCCGGCTATGGCGATAAACGCGGTCGTAATAAGCTGTTCGGACCCGGGGGCGGTACCCGGCGCCTCCACCACATGCCGCAGAGCAGACCTCGAAGAGCAGCGAGGCGGCGTCTGATGGGGGCGAAATAGGATCGACGAGGGTATAAAGGACTTTGCTTTCGCTCGGCATGATACCACCGTCATCGGGTCATTCAGAATAGTTGCCAATGACAACTATGCTGAGGCTGCTGTCGCTGCGTAACGCAGTGCCAAAAGCCTAAACTCAAAGCCCTGACCCCTAGCCGGGTCAGGCGGGGTCCGGAGGGCACCTGGCAACAGAAGCCCTCCACTCATCGAGCCGCAAGAGGCTCCATGGGGGAAACGGGGAACAACACGGCAGAGGAAATGACGGGCGAGCCGACCATCGACTACGAGGCACTTGCACTCGAAGCTATGCGCGGCGTCGTGCGCACTGTCCTTCAGCGCATTGCCAAAACGGGACTCCCGGGCGACCACCACTTCTACATCTCGTTTGCGACCGACCATCCCGGAATCGTACTTTCGAAGCGCCTGCGCGAGAAGTATCCGCGCGAGATGACGATCGTGCTGCAGCACCGCTTCTGGGACCTCAATGTCTCGGATGACCGCTTCGAGGTGAAGCTCACCTTCGACGGCATTCCCGAGCGCCTCGTGATACCGTTTGCCTCCATCAAGGTCTTTTTCGATCCCTCCGTCCGGTATGGCCTGCAGTTCGAGGAGCACGATCTCGGACCCGAGACCGGAGAACATGCCGCCACGCTCGCTGGAAACGGCGGCCGCACCATGTCCACGCGCGCAACCACCACGCGCAAGTCCCGTGCGCCTAAGAAAACCAAGAGCGAGCGGGAACCGGCCTCGGAACCGGCAGGCTCGGCAATTTCCTCCTCCGTGCCGCTCGTGCCATCGGGCAAATCGGTTCCGCCCGCCGTGTCTGAAGAGCCCCCCGCGAACCGGCCCAAGGTTGCCGAAACCCTCTCGGCCGACGCAAAGCCCGCCAACGGCGGCGCGAAGATCGTGAGCCTGGATCAGTTCCGAAAGAAGTAGGGCTTTCCAAAAACCGCTCGCCCGTCGTAGATGCCCAGGACCCGGGGTCGCATCCCGGGTGTACCCCTTCATCTACCCTCGCAGGACAGCCATGGCCGAGAAGAAGAAAACCCGCACCGAAACCGATACCTTCGGACCGATCGAGGTTCCCGCCGATCGCTATTGGGGGGCGCAGGCCGAACGAAGTCTCGGCAACTTCAAGATCGGCTGGGAAAAGCAGCCGAGACCCATAATCCGGGCCCTCGGCATCGTAAAGCGTGCAGCGGCTGAAACCAATATGGCTCTCGGCAAGTTGGACAAGAAGCTCGGCAATGCCATCGTGAAGGCGGCACAAGAGGTGATCGATGGCAAGCTCGACGATCATTTCCCGCTCGTTGTCTGGCAGACCGGCTCCGGCACGCAGTCCAACATGAATGCCAACGAGGTCATCTCGAACCGAGCCATTGAAATGCTTGGCGGTGAGATGGGCTCTAAGAAGCCCATTCATCCTAACGATCACGTCAACATGGCGCAGTCATCAAATGACACGTATCCCACGGCCATGCACATCGCTTGTGCCGAGGAAATAGTGCATTCGCTGCTGCCGGCGCTAAAGCATCTTTACGCCGCACTCGAAAAGAAATCGAAGGCCTGGAACAAAATCATCAAGATCGGCCGCACGCATACCCAGGACGCAACCCCACTCACCCTCGGACAGGAATTCTCCGGCTACGCGCAGCAGGTGAAAAACGGAATAGCGCGCATCGAGAGCACGCTGCCCGCCCTTATGCAGCTTGCTCAGGGTGGAACGGCCGTCGGCACGGGCCTCAACGCGCCCAAGGGCTTTGCCGAAAAGGTTGCGCAAAAGATCGCCGAAATCACCAAGCTCCCCTTTACGAGCGCTCCCAACAAATTCGAGGCACTTGCCGCACACGATGCGATGGTGTTCTCGCACGGAGCGATAAATACGGTTGCTGCGTCCCTCTTCAAGATTGCAAACGACATCCGCTTTCTCGGCTCGGGGCCACGATCCGGCCTGGGTGAGCTCGCGCTGCCGGAAAATGAGCCCGGATCATCCATCATGCCAGGCAAGGTAAATCCCACCCAGTGCGAAGCGCTCACCCAGGTGTGCGTGCAGATCTTCGGCAATCATTCGGCATTGACCTTCGCGGGCTCGCAGGGCCACTTCGAGCTCAACGTTTTCAACCCCGTCATGGCGTACAATTTCCTGCAGTCTGTGCGCCTTATGAGTGACGCGGTGATGTCGTTCACCGACAACTGCGTCGCTGGCATCGTGCCGCGCGAAGACAACATCAAGGCCGCCCTCGAGCGTTCGCTCATGCTGGTTACAGCGCTCGCTCCCAAGATCGGTTACGACAATGCCGCCAAGATCGCCAAAACGGCGCACAAGAACGGCACTACTCTCCGCGAGGAAGCGGTCGGTGGGGGCTACGTCACGGACAAAGAGTTCGACGAGATCGTTCGCCCTGAAAAGATGATCGGACCGGAGTGAACCTTCTCCGCAAACCGGCGACCAGTCCACCAGCGCGCATCGGGGCCTGACAGCGGGGTGAGCGTCCCCTCGATTTCGCGTCCACCAGAGGATAGGCTAGTCTCTATGAGCTCGAACGTCGTGAACCTGCATAAAGTCCGCAAGGCCAAGGAACGGGCCGACAGGGAGCGCCGCGCCGGGGAAAATCGCGCCAAGTTCGGCCGAACCAAGGCCGAGCGCGAGGCTGATAAGAAACGCCGCGAAATGGCCCGAGAGCTCCTGGATGCGCACCGGCATACCGGGTGCGAGAATGAGGAATCCTGATGAGTCGGCCAGTGAAGCGATCGTTCTCGATCAACGGGCACCACACATCGATCTCGCTCGAGGCCCCGTTCTGGGATGCCCTCAAAGATGCTGCCGCGCAGGAAAAGGTGAGCCTTTCAGAACTCGTCGCACGAATTGATGCCAGCCGGCAATCGGGTGGACTTTCCGGAGCGGTGAGAATTTGGATTCTCAACTATTTCCGGCAGGTGAACGCACAAACCAGCTACGACGGCGGCAATCGCGACTGAGCAAGACGCCGCTAGAACGGAATAGGGAAGGGCGACGTCGTCTGCGAAGGGCGCTTTTGCGCGGGCGGCCTTATCCGTTTGACGGGGACCGACGTCTCCGGAACAGTGAGTGGCGCCGCGCCGTCCACTGTTGCAGCACCGCCCTGCGCGGCGGCAGGATCAACGGTTAGCGACTGTGCGGCTGGGTCGTCGGTGGGCAGTGGTTCGGGCTCGGGAACGACAGCCGTTCCACGTGCGGCCTCAGCGGCGGCGGCAGCGTCCGCTGCCGCGTTGGCGCGCTCG
>CAZSNH010000165.1:0-6587 GCA_964607855.1 uncultured Hyphomicrobium sp.
AGCCACGATCCAGGGGGCGCGGCGGCCAAAGCCCTCGACGGTCTCGCGGAAGAGATCCGGATTGGTCTCACGGCTCAATTGAAGAAGGGGTGGGAGCGCTCCGATCCACCAATGCACGGCGATGACGTGTACGAGTAGGATGAGGGGGGGCAGCACGCTTCCGCCCGCGTCGGCCGTATGCCCCTCAAGGGCGTAGGAGCCGATCATGAGTGCTGCACCTACGTTCGCAATCCGGGCGCCGAAACGCCCTCCGAAGAGCAGCAAAATTGCCGATACGGCCCGGAGTAGGACTGCGTAACCAAATCCGGTGCTGAAGGCCATGAACCGGAGATCGGGTGCAAACGCCCGTGCCCATTCGCCGTCGCCGGCCTCGAGCTGAAAGACTGTCAATCGAAGTGTTTCAACAATGAGGACGGCCAGCGACCCGCGGCAAATCTGCCTTGTCAGAAGTCCCTCTAATACTGTGGCAGCCGCTGGGAACGAAAGTCTGAAAAGGACGCCGCCAGCAGCACCAACCGTGGCGATGTAAAGTAACCAGCGCAGGACGATTGATGCCGTTTCGAGCCCTGTCATTGTGGAGGCTGAGTGGCTTCGGCGGTTGCCACGGTAAAGGAGAAGGTTCCCTTCATGACGTGGCCGTCGCGGGAAACCCCGGTCCAGTCGACCGTGTAATTACCAGACGGGAGGGGTTCAACCGATATCGATATCCGTTCGGCGGCATCATTTGGGAGGCTCCCCGCGAGGGGGATATCCTTGCTGTCGTTCTGACGCGTTACGCGGACATTGGTGAGGCGAAGGATCTTGGAAAAAACGAGTTCCAATTTGGAAACTGGAACCGCAAGGATTGCGCCGTCCGATGGCGTGCTGGCAACGAGCTTGACATGGGCAATTGCCGGGCTAGCGAGGGCGAGCGCCGTGATGAGCGCGAGAAGGGGCCTTGTGATCCGCAGCATGGTATCTTTCGTCGTAAGAAGCCGAGTTCCGAATGAGAGAGCACCTTAACTGGAGGTTGCCTAACATAGCGATGTGTTGTCATTAAGTCAGCGCATACCGAAGACCCCTCGCAGAGATCTACCCTGGGCCTAAGGCTATTTGCGCCCGAAGAGCCGCTCGATATCGGATAATTTAAGTTCCACATAGGTCGGCCGGCCGTGATTGCACTGGCCCGAATAGGGCGTCGCCTCCATTTCCCGGAGCAGCGCGTTCATTTCCTGCGCCGAGAGCCGGCGGCCCGCCCTGACGCTCCCATGGCAGGCCATTCTGGAACACACGGATTCCAGGCGATCACGAAGGGCGAACCCCCGGCCGTGCTCGAGTATTTCTGCGGCAAGGTCCTTGAGGAGGCCGCGAATATCCGTATCCCCGAGAAGCGCCGGAATCTCCCGCACGGCTACGGCACCCTGGCCGAAGGGCTCGACGGCAAGTCCAAGTTCTGCAAGTTCGTGGGCCCGCTCCGCGAGGACGGTGGCTTCGTCGGGGTCCATTTCGGCGATCTCGGGAATGAGCAGTCCTTGCCGGGTCACACCGCCATTGGCGAGCATTTTTTTCATGCGTTCATAGACAAGGCGTTCGTGGGCGGCGTGCTGATCGACAATAATGACCGAGTGGGCGGTCTGAGAGACGATATAGGTCTCGTGAAGCTGCGCTCGCGCTGCGCCGAGCGGTCGTTCCAAGAGGTCGGCGGGGGCGGTTTCATTGTGAGGGGCGGCATCGGCGCTCGGTCCGGCGAACGTCGAGAACGGGGCCTGCATAGCCTCGGTAAATCCGGGTTCGATCGCGATCCGTGTCGGTGGGGAGGAAAATGGCTGGCTACTTGCTGACGATGCGCGCTCCGCCAGCGTATCGATGGTATTGAGCCCGCCGCGCGAGCTCGCACGATGACCGGCCGCCTCAAGAGCGGCTGCAAGTGAGCCGACGATGAGTGCGCGCACTTCACCGGCCTCCCGGAAGCGCACCTCGGCCTTCGCCGGGTGAACGTTGACGTCGACATCGCGGGGCGGCACGTCAATGAAGAGCGCCAGAAGGGGGTAGCGCCCGCGCGGGACAAGATCGCCGTAAGCGGCGCGAACGGCCCCAACGAGAAGCTTGTCACGGACAGGGCGCCCATTGACGAACAGAAACTGCCTTCCGGCGTCCGGTCGGTGCAGGGTCGGTAGTCCGATGAAGCCGGAAACACGGACGGTGTTTCGTTCGCCTTTGATCTCGAGGGCATCGGCCATGAAGTCGCGACCCATGATGGCGCCGAGCCGCACGAGAAGGCCTCTGGGGCCCGGCTCGGTCGCGGGCAAGCGCAGGCCCGTCTGCTCGCCTGTCGAAAGGGCGAAGCCAACGTGCGGATGAGCCATCGCGAGGCGCTTCACCGTCTCGGAAATGGCCATGTTCTCGGCCCGCTCCGATTTCATGAACTTGAGACGGGCCGGAGTTGCGGAAAAGAGTTCGCGAACCTCAATGCGTGTTCCCTCGTTAATGGCTGCAGGGCGAATACCGCCTTTCACGCCGCGCTCGACGACGACTTCGAAAGCCTCTCTGCTGCCGCGGGCCTTCGATTGAACCGACAGCACGGCGATCGAGCCGATAGAGGGCAAGGCTTCTCCGCGAAAGCCCAGCGTCCGGATATCGAAGAGATCGTCATCGGCAAGCTTCGAAGTGGCATGACGCTCTACCGCGAGCAGAAGATCGCCGGGCGCCATACCGATCCCGTTGTCTGTGACGGATAGAAGCGAAAGCCCTCCACCGGCGGCCACGATCTCGATTTCGGTCGCGCCGGCGTCCAGGGAGTTCTCAACGAGTTCCTTGACGACGCTCGCCGGACGCTCGATCACTTCACCGGCAGCGATGCGATTGATGGTTTCGGGAGAGAGCTGGCGGATCGTCATGGGTTCGAGAGCCTCCTCATGGATGGCCTAGCCCAATTGGCGGAAGTCTGTCATCTGAGTTGCCGAAAGAGCTGTTGACGAACCGGCAAGCTCGGGATTTTTCGGCGTTTTGGCAATGAGAAGGCGGGTGTCATGCGCGCAGTTGTGATCGAGAAAGGGGAGGCCGGTCAGAAAGTTTCGATTCGCGATTTTTCCGAGGCCGAACTGATGGAGGGCGATGTGACGGTTCGCGTCTCCCATTCAACCGTGAACTACAAGGATGGTCTCGCAATTACCGGCAAGATGCCGGTCGTCCGCCGATTGCCGATGATTCCCGGCATCGACCTTGCGGGCATCGTCGAGCAATCGGATCATCCCGGCTTCAAGGAAGGCGATGCAGTCATTCTGAATGGCTGGGGCTTGGGAGAAACACATCTTGGTGCCTATGCCGAGAAAGCGCGCGTGAAGGGCGACTGGCTGGTGCCGCTTCCGGCGGGTCTCACGGCTGCCCAAGCCATGGCGATCGGGACCGCCGGTTATACGGCGATGCTCTCCCTGATGGCGCTTGAGCGCCATGGGCTTTCGCCTTCGGCGGGCCCCGCCATTGTCACGGGAGCGGCAGGTGGTGTCGGCTCGGTCGCGGTAGCTCTCCTTGCGCGCGCCGGGTGGCATGTCATTGCTTCCACGGGACGCCTCGAAGAGGCAGCCTACCTGAAGCAACTCGGCGCCGCCGAGGTGATGGACCGGGCCGAGCTCTCTAAACCGGCGCGACCGCTCGCCAAGGAAAAATGGGCCGCCGGGATCGACTCGGTGGGCTCCCACACGCTCGCAAATGTCCTCTCGATGACGAAGTACGCCGGCGCAATCGCCGCCTGCGGCTTGGCGCAGGGGATGGACCTGCCGACTTCGGTTGCACCGTTCATTCTGCGCGGCGTTTCGCTGCTCGGGATCGACTCGGTGATGGCGCCCAAGGCGCTGCGGCTCGAAGCGTGGCACCGTCTCGCGCGCGAAATGGATCCAAACAAACTTGCCGGAATGACGCGCACGATCAAGCTCGATGAGGCCATTCATGCTGGGCGCGACATCGTCGAAGGAAAAGTGCGAGGCCGGATCGTGGTCGAGGTGCAGTGAGCCCTACTTGGCCAGCCGCTCCTTGGTCATCGCTTTGGCGAGTTCGACGGCCGGCTGATCGAAGGGATCGATGCCGAGGAGTCGTCCTGCCAGAATAGTTTCAAGCATGAAATGCATGAGAAGGGCACCAGCGGTGCGTTCATCGAGAATATCGAGGTCGAACGTGCGCACCGGGCGACCGGCCTTAATGAGGGCTTCCTCGATGGCATGTGCCTGAGCATCCACGACGTCGCCGATGGTCTTGCCACCCATGAATGTGACGCCGGCCATTTTGGCTAAGCGCGGATCGATGGTTGGCCCCGTCCCCTTGCTCGCGACGCGGACGAGCGTCACGGCGATCTCAGGGGGCCCATCCATGAAGAGCTGTAGCTGGCTGTGCTGATCGACGGGGCCGAGCGCAGGAACCGGGATCGTTCCTTCGCCTTTCTTGCCGAGACTTTCGGCCCACAGCTGCACATACCATTCAGCAAATTTTGCGAGCCGGTCAGCATAGGGCATCATGATGAGGGAGCGCACGCCGCGCTCTTTCGAGAGCGCAATCATGCTCGCTGCGCCGAGGGCGGGTGCAAAGTCGGCGGCCGACTTGGCTGTCAACAGTCCATCGATCACGCTCGCCGCGCCGGCTCTGATGGCGCGTGCATCGAGCCCGCGGGCGAGTGCCGGCAAGAGTCCGACGTTGGTCAAGCACGAGAAGCGCCCGCCGATGCCGGTGTGGTGATCAAGCATGGGGACACCGTGAGCGGCGAAAAGGTCCCGCAGCCCGTTCGGCTTGCCGGGCCGGCCGGGCTCCGTAACGCCGAGAAACATGCTTGGGATGCGCGCGCCGAGGCCTGCATCCTTGACGAGACTCATCGTTGTTATGAGCTGAGCAAGCGTTTCGGCTGTGCCACCCGATTTTGAAGTGACGACGAAGCGCATCGACGCCAAGTCCGTTCCCTCGAGTGCGCCCTCCATCGTCAGGGAGTCAAGATTGTCGTAAAATCGTGTGCGGGGGTGCGTGCGCTGATAGACCTTGGCGCCGCCCGGAATATTCCAGCCGCCGATTTGAGCGAGCGTCATGCCGCCGAGGCCAGAGCCGCCCGTTCCGAAGAATACGATCGTGCGCGCGCCCTCGCTGAGACACGCGAGGGCTGCTTCGGCCTCGGCAATGTCTTTGGTGTCTTCCGAAATTCTGAGCAGGGGCAGGGAACGGGAATGATACTCGTCTCTGAGGCGCGCCATTTCGGCATCTGCGCGGCTCAAGTACGGCGAGAGGACGTCCTTGCTCAATCCTCTCTCGCCAATCGCCACACTCGTGCAACCCGAGAGCGACTGCGTATAAAAAGGACAATCCGATTGGGACGGCGGTTTCATGCATTCCCTCCGTGCGCAGGCCACAAGCCTGCGCGATGCTCCCGCCTATATCGTTTACGCAGCCCCGCCAAGATCATCAGCATGGGTGAGGAATGGAATTCCACCGCTTTGCTGAAATCCTCCTTGTCAGCCCTTCTTTTCGGACTTTTCCGCCGCCGTCTTGCCGACAACTGTGATGATCAGGTTCTCGGGTGCGAACAGGCTCTTGGCGACGCGCTTGGCTTCGTCAAGCGTGATAGCCTCGATCATGGCGTTGCGCTTCTCGACGTAATCGGTGCCGAAACCCTCTTCCTTGAGGCCCAGCAACTGAGAAGCGATCTTGGAACTCGTGTCGAAGCGGAGCGCATATGAACCGATGAGATAGCTCTTTGCGTTTTCGAATTCTTCCTTGGTCGGGCCTTCCTCAGCGATTTTCTTGAACTCGGCGCGGATAACATCGAGGGATTGATTTATAGCATCCGCTCGCGTCGCCACGCCGCCCGACAGGATAGATGTGTGCTTGAACGGTTGCAGGTAGCTGTAAACGGAGTAGGCAAGGCCGCGCTTCTCGCGCACCTCTTCCATGAGGCGAGATGCAAATCCGCCGCCACCAACGAGCTGATTGAGGACGAAGGCGGTGAGGAAGTCGGGATGCTTGCGCGCCATCGCGGGCAACCCAAACGTCGCCACCGACTGCGGCACATTCATTTCGATGTGTTTTTGAACACCACCTTTGACGGGATCGATCTTCGGAACGCTGATAAGGTTCGCCTTCTCAGGCAGATCCCCGAACACCTCATCGAGCAGTTTGGCGAGTTCAGCAGCGGTGATGTCTCCGACAGCGACGACGTTTAGCGTCGATTTGGCAAAGGTACGCTTGCGGAAATCTTCAAGATCCGCCCCCGTGATCGACTTGAGACTTTCTTCCGTGCCGTTCGAGGGACGCGCATAGGAATGACCGGAAAAGGCAGCCGCATACCATTCCTTTGCCGCAACTTTCTCCGGATCGCGGGCGGCGTAGACGAGGCCGGCCAAAAGCTGCTGGCGAATACGGTCGACTGCGTCTTTGTCGAAGCGCGGTTTGGTGAGCGCCAGCTTCAGGAGTTCGGCGGAAGCTTCACGATTCTTGGTGAGCGTTTCGAAGCTGCCGTAGAAGGCATCCTTCGTGTCATCCCAGCTCATGCGCATGGCGAGCTCTTCCATGCGCTCCTGAAACGCGCTCGAGACGAGATCGCCGGCGCCCTCGTCCATCATTGCTGTGATAAAATT
>CAZSNH010000166.1:0-6526 GCA_964607855.1 uncultured Hyphomicrobium sp.
CAATGGCCGAGTAGATTGTTGGCAAGATCCGAGGCAAATGCGTCGAGCAGGGCGCGGGCTTTGTCCTCGAACCTTTGTTCACCAGTGAGCATAAATAGGCCCATGAGGTTCGAGAGCTGGATCGCGTTGGCGTTGGGCGTGGCTTCATCCTGGGCGGTTCGAAGCCGGATAATCACGTCTTCGGTATCGTCGGCGCTCATCAGATAGCCGCCGCTCTCTCCATCCCAATAATGGCGTTCGAGGACATCCGACCAGGTCATGGCAAGGGAGAGAAATTCATCGTTCGCTGTTGCTTCATGGAGCCGAAGTGCCGCCCAAACCATGTTCGCATAGTCGCTGGCGGTGGCCGGCGCCTTGGCGACGCCCTGTCTGCTCGAATGCCGGAGCCGGCCAGCCTCGTTCATGTCCCGGGCCACGAACCAGAAGGCGCGCTCTGCCGCGGCCAGCCAATCGGATCGCGCAAATACGACCGCGGTTCGGGCGAGCGCTGCGATCATGAGACCGTTCCAGTCGGCGAGGACCTTATCATCCCAGCCTGGCCGGACACGCCCTGCGCGGGCCGCCAGCAGCTTCGCTCGCATGCGGGCCAAGGATTTTTCCTCCGCGTCCGAAAGCGGATAACTTCCCGAGAGTCGGTTGAGAATCGTCTTGCCTTCCCAGTTTCCCTCCTGCCTCACCCCGTAGACGAGGGAGAATAATTGGGCCTCGTCCGGCGTCAGGAGGGATTTAATCTCCGCCTCCGACCAAACGTAGAACTTCCCTTCCTCGCCTTCGGAATCGGCGTCGAGCGACGCCGCGAAGCCGCCGCCCTCGGCGACCATCTCCGATAAGAGCCAAGCGACAGTCTCCTCGATTCGAGTCGTGAAGAGCGGGTTCTGCGTTTCGCGCCAAACCTCCGTCATGAGGTCGATGAGGAGGGCGTTGTCGTAGAGCATTTTCTCGAAGTGGGGGACAAGCCATTCCTCGTCCGTCGAATAACGCGCAAACCCGCCCGCAAGATGATCGTAAATGCCGCCCTGGCAAAGGTTGGTGAGCGTGGTTACGACCGCCGACTTGGCAGAATCCACACGATAACGAATGGCGCCCCGCCACAGGAGCCAGAAGAAACTCCACTGAGGGAACTTGGGCGCTCCGTTGATGCCCCCTCGCACTGGGTCGACGGCCTGCACCATGCGGGCGGTGAGGTCGGCAAGGAAGCCATCAGTGATGGTGTGGGTCCCACTTTGGCCCGGCCGCTTTTCAAGCGCGGTCATGAGTGCCTTGGCGTTAAACGCGACCCGCTCCGGATCCTCGCGATAGATGCGTGAGACCTCGCGCAGGACATCGGCGAATCCCGGCCGTCCCCATCGGCCGACGGGGGGAAAATAAGTGCCGCCCCAGAACGGGCGCGCTTCGGTGTCGAGGAACATGGTGAGGGGCCAACCGCCCTGTTGGCCGAGCCTGTGGAGCGCCGACATGTAGATCGCATCCACATCAGGGCGCTCTTCACGGTCGACTTTGATGTTGACGAAGAGCTCGTTCATGACGCGAGCGGTCTCCTCGCTTTCGAAGCTTTCGTGTGCCATCACGTGACACCAATGGCAGGCCGCGTAGCCGACCGAAAGCAGGATGGGCTTGCCGGTTCGCTTCGCCTCGGCGAGCGCTTCGGGACCCCAGGCCCACCAGTGGACCGGGTTGTTCTTGTGCTGGAGCAGATAGGGGCTCGTTTCGCGCCCGAGGCGGTTTTCGCTCATAACGTCCTTTCGATTAGAGTTGGGACCCATCCGGCCCTTGCGCTAGGAGTACTGCAAAAGACGCCAAGTTCCTCGCCCAATTTTGATGACGACCTCGAGCCCCGTTGCGACCACGATCTTCGCCCGTTCATCTGCACCGGGGCGCGCCGGCGTCGCCGTCGTTCGCGCCTCTGGGCCGCTCGTACCTCATGTTCTTGAAGCGCTGACCGGGAAGTGTCCCAAGCCCCGCGAAGCACGATTATCGAAAATTGTCGACCCGGCCACTGGCGAGGAATTGGACCAGGGCCTCGTTCTCTACTTCAAGGCACCGCACAGCTTCACCGGTGAGGACGTGGGGGAGTTTCATCTACACGGTAGCCCGGCGGTCGTAAAATCCCTGCTTCGCATTCTTGCGGGTTTTGCGAACTGCAGGATGGCGGAGGCTGGTGAATTCACCCGCCGCGCCTTCGAAAACGGCAAGCTCGATCTCACAGCTGCAGAGGGGTTGGCGGATCTGATCGACGCCGAGACAGAGGCCCAGAGAAAGCAGGCGCTGCGCCAGAGCAGCGGTGCGCTCGGCCGCCTTTACGAAGGCTGGCGCGAGATGATTGTGGAGGCCTCGGCACTTGTGGAAGCGGCCATCGATTTTTCGGATGAAGCCGATGTTTCGGAAAGCGCATTCGACCGGGCACGCGAGATCATCCGAGAGCTCAAAGCCGCAATCGACTGCCACCTCGCCGACAACCATCGGGGCGAGATCCTGCGCGAGGGATTGAGGGTCGTGCTTACGGGGGCGCCGAATGCCGGCAAGTCGAGCGTGCTCAATGCGCTTGCCCGGCGCGAGGCGGCGATTGTGTCGGAGGAGGCCGGAACGACGCGCGACGTCATCGAGGTTCATCTCGATCTCAAAGGCCTTCCCGTCATCGTTGCCGACACTGCGGGAATCAGGACGGCCGGGAGCAAGATCGAGCAGGAGGGGATTCGGCGCACGCACGAACGGGCAGAGGCCGCGGATCTTGTCATATGGCTGATCGATGCAACGGCGCCTTTGGCCGATCCACCCGCCGGATTGACCATTGCGCCAGAGCGTCTTCTGAGGGTTCTTAACAAGGCTGATCTTGCGGATACCACCTCGGCAGTTGTGTCCCACGACCTTGCAATCTCGGCAACGACGGGTGCCGGCATCGAGACCTTGATCGACCGCATCGGCGCCATCGCCTCCGAGCGCATCGGATTATCGGAAGGGCCCGTCATCACCCAGGTTCGCCACCGTCAGCTTGTGAGCGAATGCGCGCGTCATCTCGCCGATTATCTGGCGGGCGAAAGCCGCAACGTCGAGCTCCGGGCCGAAGAACTCAGGCTTGCTGCCTCGGCGCTTGGCCGCATCACCGGCAGAGTTGATGTCGAGGAGGTGCTGGAGCGGATTTTCTCGCGGTTCTGCATCGGTAAGTAGTGCATACCCAGGTTTTCACGTGAAACGGCAAGCCGCGCCGCGGGCCCCTTACAAAGTGGAGCGAGTGAGGGTATGCACTCCCCATGACAGAGCGTTCGTTCGATGTGATCGTTGTCGGAGGCGGGCATGCCGGCACGGAGGCGGCGGCCGCCGCCGCCCGCATGGGCGCGCGGACCGCGCTCCTCACCCACAAGTTTGCAACCATCGGCGAAATGTCCTGCAACCCGGCCATCGGGGGTCTCGGCAAGGGCCATTTGGTTCGCGAAATCGACGCCCTCGACGGGCTCATGGGGCGGATCGCCGATGCGGCCGGCATTCAGTTTCGGATTCTCAATCGCTCACGCGGGCCGGCGGTGCACGGGCCGCGCGCGCAGGCCGATCGCAAACTCTACCGGCTTGCCATGCAGCAGGCGATCCGCGAGACCCGCAATTTGGAGGTCATCGAGGGCGCTGTTGAAGATCTGCTCGTCAAGGATAAGCGGGTGGTTGGAGTGGCAACCCGGGAGGGGCGAAACTTTCACGCAGGCGCCGTCGTGCTGACGACAGGCACTTTTCTCAACGGCCTCATTCATCAGGGCGAAACAAAGATTCCGGCCGGCCGCGCCGGTGACGCCCCGGCGCTCGGGCTTTCGGAACGTCTCTTAAATGTGGGGTTCCGCCTTGGGCGGCTGAAGACAGGGACGCCAGCGCGCCTCGATGGAGGGACAATTGCCTGGGAGTGCCTCGAATCCCAGCCCGGCGACGACCCGCCGGTGCCATTTTCATTCCTGACGGAGAAAATCACGACACCGCAGATTGCGTGCGCGATCACGACTACGACGCCACGGACGCACGAGATCATCAGGGACAATCTTAGCCGCTCACCGATGTACTCCGGCCAGATCAGCAGCAGGGGGCCGCGCTATTGTCCCTCGATCGAGGACAAGATCGTCCGTTTCGCCGACCGCACGGCGCATCAGATTTTCCTCGAGCCAGAGGGTCTCGACGACGACACGGTCTATCCCAACGGCATTTCGACCTCGCTGCCGGTTGAGGTTCAGGACGCCTTTCTGCGTACGATGCCGGGGCTCGAAAATGTGGTCGTGAAGCGCTACGGCTATGCCATCGAATACGACTACGTCGATCCTCGGGAGCTGAAGCCGACCCTTGAAACCAAGCACCTCGCCGGACTTTTCCTGGCTGGCCAAATCAATGGAACGACGGGTTATGAAGAAGCAGGCGCGCAGGGCTTGGCCGCGGGCATCAATGCGGCCTTGAAGGCTGGTGGCGGTGCGCGGGAGTTCGTCGTTTCGCGGGCCGACGCCTATCTCGGGGTGATGATCGACGATCTGGTGACGCGGGGCGTTTCGGAGCCCTACCGGATGTTCACCTCGCGCGCCGAATACCGGCTGAAGCTCCGCGCCGACAATGCCGATCAGCGGCTGACGCCGTTGGGCCTCGATCTCGGTTGTATCAACGCCGTCCGAAGCCAGGCATTTACCATGAGGCACCAGGCGCTCGCCGAGGGAACCAAACTTCTCGAAAGCCTTACGATGACACCGAATGAGGCGGCGAAGGCGGGGCTTGAGATCAATCAGGATGGCCGCCGGCGCACCGCCTTCGAGCTCCTGGCCTTTCCGACTGTAAGTCTCGAGCGCCTCGCGTGCCTCTGGCCGGAAATCCACCACCTCAAGCCAGACATTGCGCGCCAGCTCGAAATCGACGCCCGTTATGCCTCGTACCTGCGCCGACAGGAGGCAGACGTGATGGCTTTGCGGAAAGACGAGGCGGTGGCCATTCCAGGCGACTTCGACTTCGCCTCGGTGCCCAGCCTTTCGAATGAGGTACGCCAGAAGCTCGCCGCGCACCGGCCAGCCAACCTGGCCCAGGCAACGCGCATTGATGGCATGACGCCGGCCGCGCTCACTATCCTACTCACCAGCCTTCGCAGGCCGTCCGATCGGAAGTTCGCCTGATGTCCGAGCCCCGCCCAACCGGCGTCATTCGGGGAGCAGAAGACTTCGCCAATTGTTTTTCCGTTTCACGTGAAACGCTCATCAAATTCAAGACTTACGCAGCTCTGCTCAACGAATGGCAGAGAACGATCAATCTCGTTGCGCCCAACACGCTCTCCGAGCTTTGGCACCGTCATTTCGCCGATAGCGCTCAGTTGCTCGCGCTGGCGCCCGAGGGAAGCCGGCGTTGGCTCGATCTCGGTTCTGGGGCGGGGTTTCCGGGTCTCGTGCTTGCGATCTTGCTCGCCGAAAAAGGCTCAGTCTCCGTAACGCTGGTGGAAAGCGACAACCGGAAGGCTGCTTTTCTGCGCGAAGTAGCCCGCTCGTGCGGCGTGTCTGTGGACATCCTGTGCGGGAGAATCGAAAGCGCCTCGACTCACTTTAAGGTCGGCAAAAGTGACGTTGTGACGGCGCGGGCCCTTGCCCCGCTCAACCGGCTTCTGGAATTGGCGAGGCCGTTTTTCTCTCGCAATTCCATAGGGTTATTCCTTAAGGGCCGAGAGGTGGAGCGGGAAATCGAGGACGCCCGGCGCGAGTGGGGGTTCGATCTCGATCTCTTTCCCAGTCGAACCGATCCCTCGGGCCGCATCGTCGTGATAAGGAATTTGACTGGTAAGGCGGAGGGTTAGTCCCGTGACAGGCCTAGGCATCGGTGGCAACGGACTTCGAGTTCTGGCGGTCGCCAATCAGAAGGGCGGGGTTGGCAAGACAACCACGGCCATAAATTTGGGCACCGCGCTCGCTGCTATCGGCGAGCGGGTTCTGGTGATCGATCTCGATCCGCAAGGCAATGCTTCGACTGGGCTCGGCATACCGGCCGAGAACCGGCCGCGTACGGTCTACGACGTTCTTATGCGCAAAGCGACGCTCCTCGAGACGGCGCAGCCAACCGCCGTTCCTGGCCTTAGCGTTGTCCCGTCGAATTCCGATCTCGTCGGCCTCGAAGCCGAACTTAGCAATGATCCAGCGCGGCCCTATCGGCTCCGGGATGCCATCGTTGCGCTCATCGGGCAGAGCCGCGCCCGGCCCAACGAAGCCTTCACCTACGTGCTCATCGATTGTCCGCCCTCGCTTAATCTCCTGACGCTCAATGCGCTGGCGGCCGCCAATGCGGTGCTCGTGCCCGTGCAGTGCGAGTTCTTCGCGCTCGAAGGTATTTCGCAGCTCAAGGAGACGATCGATCAGATCAGAGCCTCGCTCAATCCGGGCCTCGAGATCCAGGGCGTCGTGCTCACAATGCACGATGCGCGCACCTCGCTTTCGAAGGAAGTCGCCGAGAACGTCCGCGCTTTCTTCGGCTCCAAGGTCTACCAGTCGATGATCCCGCGCAACACGCGGGTCGCGGAGGCCCCTTCTCACGGCAAGCC
>CAZSNH010000167.1:0-6525 GCA_964607855.1 uncultured Hyphomicrobium sp.
TCGAAGATCGACTACGAAGCGTTCATTGGAGCGCTCAAAGCACGCTTCCCAACCGAACGCTTCCTCATCGTGCGCTACGGCGATCATCATCCTGTCGCAACCCGCTCGTATCTCGGATACGCTAATGCACAAGCGCCCGAGCACGTCGTTTTTGCGCCCGACTCGATCGGTTTTGTCACTTCATTTGCCATCGAGGGCGTGAATTACGATCCTCCGCCGCTGCCCGAATTGGACCTCATCGACGTTCCCTTCCTCGGCACCATCCTGCTCGAAGCTGCACGCCTGCCGCTCTCTCCCACTTTTGCAGAGCGCAAGCGGCTGATGCAGGTCTGCGCCGGACGCTACTATCTCTGCAAAGAGCAGCCTCAGATCCTGGCCTTTCATCGCCGGCTGATCGATTCCCAACTTATTGAAGCCCACTGACGGGCTTCGGGCCTCGCGGCGCGGTGCAGAGCGCCTCAAACGGGCGCTGCCGGAAAATTTCATATTTCTTTAAGTCCGGCGGTCACCCAAACTTAGGAATTCTACCTTAGGTTTTATATTGACGCCTTTGCATCCATAAGAAGTGCTGATCAATGTTTTATAAATCCTTTGGAACCAGCGCCAATATCCCGGGAAGCCCCGAATTTGCTCAGCGCTTCTCGGTTGAACATGCAATCAAAGCAGAGCTCAAGAATGAGGCCCTTGTCTCGGTCTTTCAGCGCGCGGCGTTGAACGTGGCGGTCGTAACGAGCGGAGTGAACGCGCTCTCTGCACCGCACATCTCACTCTCGATCGAAAAATTCGAGTCCTTCGTAGCCGATGTTGCCAGTACGCTTCTGGTGCTCAAGTACGTGATGCTTGATCACGACGAGGCCGGGGATGAACTTCTCTTCGCTCAGGAATTCATCGCCAGCGCAAACACCGGCCGGGGGCTCTTTCAGGTCTTTGCCGAGGATGCCTCCGACATCGGATTTGAGAGAGCCGTGGTCATTCATCGGTGCCAACTCGGCCTCACGTGGCGGCAGACCTGCCGCATCGCCATTCTGGCACTCGACGAATTTGCCCGCGAGTACGCGTCGTCCTTGCCCGACATCTATTCCCATAACACACAGATGATTTCGTCCCTTCTCGCCGGTGCGCTCAAAGGCCTGCACCCCTGCGTTGACGGGCTTGGGCAGCTCTTTATCCCGCAACTGCCTCAGCAACGGCTGTGGCCGCGACGGGCCATCTTCCAATCGTGCGCCGTGCATTACAACGGAAATGAATACCCAGCCTTCATCAATAATATCTCGGCTGGCGGGGCGGGACTGGAAAGGGTGCCGCCCATGCAGCGGGGCAATCCGCTCGAAATCGAGCTCGAAAGCGGGCGCATTCTCAAAGGGACGGTTGCGTGGTCGTCCGCACCGGTGGCCGGGGTCGCCTTCGAAAAAGTGCTTCCCTACAACGATCCGATACTGTTCGGCTGACGGTGACAGGATGGCCGCATCATTTGCGGACAAGAGGCTCAACCGCGGCCGATGAACGGCATCTTGGTTGCCATTAGAGTCATGAACTGGACGTTGGCCTCAAGCGGCAGATTAGCCATGTAAAGTACGGCTTCTGCCACATGCACGAGATCTATGCGCGGCTCAATCTTGAGTTCGCCGCTGGCTTGGCGAATGCCTTTTGCCATACGCTCTGTGAGTTCGGTTGCCGCATTTCCGATGTCGATTTGTGAACAGGCGATGTCGTCGGCGCGCCCATCGAGAGAGATCGATTTGGTCAAACCGGTGAGGGCATGTTTGGTTGCCGTGTAGGGCGCGGAGAACGGACGCGGGGATATGGCCGAAATTGAACCATTGTTGATGATGCGACCGCCTTTCGGCTGCTGCGATTTCATGAGTGCCATGGCCTCTTTGGCACAAAGAAAGGCACCGTTGAGATTGGTATCGACGACGGCCTTCCATTGAATAAAAGACATTTCGTCGATAGGAACGGGTGGTCCGGCGATACCCGCATTATTAAAGAGAACGTCGAGCCGGCCAAATGCTTCCTTGGCTCTAGCAAAAAGCAGTGTCACCGACTGCGGATCGGCGACGTCGGTCGAGAGCGCAAGCATCCGCCCTCCACCCGGAGCAGCTTGCGCGGCCGTCTTCTCGAGCTCCTCAAGGCGGCGGCCCGCCAATGTGACGTCGTATCCATCTTTTTGAAGCGCAAGTGCAACAGCGCGGCCTATGCCGCTACCAGCTCCCGTCACGATTGCCACGCGCTTCCTGGCCGTCATTCCGTCCTCTTGCCCGGCAACAAGCCTTCCTTACCGGGTCGGAACGGGCTTCTCGCCGCGATAATCGTAGAAGCCGCGGTTCGTCTTGCGTCCAAGCCAGCCGGCCTCGACATATTTGACGAGCAGCGGACACGGCCGATACTTGGAATCGGAAAGTCCCTCGTAAAGAACCTGCATGACAGAAAGACACGTGTCGAGGCCAATGAAGTCCGCAAGCTCCAAGGGTCCCATCGGATGGTGTGCGCCAAGCTTCATCGCCTTGTCGATGGCCTCAACCGTTCCGACACCTTCATAAAGCGTATAGACCGCCTCGTTGATCATGGGCAGCAGAATGCGGTTAACGATGAAGGCAGGGAAATCTTCGGAAACCGCTGTGATCTTGCCGAGGCTCTCGACGAACATCTTGGCGGTCGCGAACATGTCGTCTTCGGTCGCAATGCCGCGAATGAGCTCCACGAGCTCCATCCGGGGCACCGGATTCATGAAATGCATACCGATGAAGTGCTCGGGACGGTCAGTTGCCGCGGCGAGACGCGTGATCGAGATCGATGACGTGTTTGTCGCGACGATGGCCTCCTTCTTGAGCCGCGGACAAAGCTCCTGGAATATCTTTCGCTTGATGGATTCTTCTTCGGTTGCCGCCTCAATGACGAGATCGCAATTGCCGAGACTGTCGATCCCTGATGCCTGCTTGATGCGCTTCAAGGCGGCTTTGGCGTCCGCATCCTTGACGATTCCCTTGTTGACCTGCCGCGACAGGTTCTTCTCGATGTCGCCCAAGGAGCGGGTGAGGGCTTCTTTCTTGATGTCATGGACCAGCACGTCATAGCCGCCCAAGGCGACGACATGCGTGATGCCGGTGCCCATCTGCCCGGCGCCAATCACGCCCACGGATTTAATTGTCGGATAGAGTTTGGCGTCAGGCTTGGCTCTCTGAGCCGGCTTCAAAGCAGCATCCATCATTTTGCTTCCTCTCGAGGAGTACGCGTATCAGTAGGGTTCAGTGTCCGGCCTTCCGAAGCTCTGCCTCGAGCTCCGGTAAGGCCTGAAAGAGATCGGCAACGAGACCATAGTCGGCGACTTGAAAGATCGGCGCCTCTCCGTCCTTGTTGATGGCGACAATTATCTTGGAATCCTTCATGCCCGCGAGGTGCTGGATCGCACCCGAAATCCCGACGGCGAGGTAGAGCTCAGGAGCAACCACCTTGCCTGTCTGCCCAACCTGCCAATCGTTGGGAACGAAACCGGCGTCGACGGCCGCCCGGCTCGCGCCCATCGCAGCTCCGAGCCGGTCGGCGACCGGGGCAATGTATTTCGTAAAGTTTTCGCCCGATCCCATCCCGCGTCCACCCGAGATGATAATGCGAGCCGATGTCAGCTCCGGACGATCCGATTTCGTCAACTCGGCGCCGACGAATGTCGACAATCCGACAGCCGCAGGGGCGGCAACGGTCTCGATCGGCGCCGAACCGCCATCACCTGCAGCCGCAAACGCCGCGGTTCTGATGGTGATCACCTTCTTGGCTTCGCCTGAGCGCACGACCTGGATGGCATTTCCGGCATAGATCGGACGTTCGAACGTATCTGGAGCAACAACTTTGGTGATGTCGGAAATCTGCATCACATCGAGAAGAGCGGCCACGCGCGGAAGAGTATTCTTACCCAAGGACGTGGCGGGTGCGACGAGCGCTGCGTAATTCGACATGAGTAGCACGATCAATGCCGAAAGTTCTTCGGCAAGACCGTTGGCGAGGTGGGGGGCCTCCGCAAGAAGCACCTTGCTCACGCCCGCGATTTTGGCAGCACTTTCGGCGACAGGCCGGCAATCGAGGCCGGCAACAAGCACATGTATGTCGCCACCTATGGCCGTCGCCGCCGTAACGGCTTTGGCCGTCGCCGAATTCAGCGAGGCGTTGTTGTGGTCGGCAAGCAGAAGAATGGTCATTAGAGAACTCCTGCTTCCGTCTTGAGTTTTTTCACAAGTTCGGCGACATCCGCAACCTTGACGCCGGCCTTCCTGACCGGAGGCTCCGACGTCTTGAGAACTTGCAAACGGTTTGCGATATCGACGCCGAAGTCTTCCGGCTTCTTGACGTCAAGCGGCTTCTTCTTCGCCTTCATGATGTTCGGAAGCGATGGATAGCGCGGCTCGTTCAAGCGAAGGTCGGTCGTCACGATGGCCGGCAGCTTGAGTTTCACTGTTTCAAGACCGCCATCGACCTCGCGCGTCACACAAACGCTCCCCGGTTCCAGGGAAACCTTGGATGCAAACGTCCCCTGCGCCCATCCGAGCAGGGCCGCAAGCATTTGCCCTGTTTGATTGCAGTCATCATCGATGGCCTGCTTACCCATGATAACGAGGTCGGGCTTCTCAGCTGCAATCACACCCTTGAGCAGCTTCGCGACAGCGAGCGGTTCGACGATGGCGGCTTCGGGCGTCTCGATCAGAATGGCGCGATCGGCACCGATTGCGAGCGCCGTGCGCAGCGTCTCTTGTGCCTTGGCGGAACCGATGGATACGACGACGATTTCCGTCGCGCCGCCCTTTTCCTTAATGCGCACCGCTTCTTCGACGGCGATCTCATCAAACGGATTCATCGACATCTTGACGTTCGCAAGTTCGATGCCCGTCCCGTCCGACTTGACGCGGATCTTAACCGCGTAATCGACGACGCGTTTGACCGCCACGACGATCTTCATGCCAGCTGAGCTCCCGATACATTCTTTTTTTTCTGCAGGGCCCCGCTGTCTTCCGTTGTGCAGCGCGATCTCTGTGCGCTGCCATGGAAGGAAGAATTTAGGCCCCCAGGCCCCTAGTTCATCTTCGCAACTGCGAAACGCGAGCCTAGGGGCGGGCTAGCGGCAAGTCAATTGGCGCAAATGGATATATCGACCCGATGCCCATCTAGTCGCGTTTGGAGCACACTGTCACCCGCAAAGCACAAATGGGGAACGTTTTTAGGCCGCGGAAAGTCCCTTGTCGAAAAGGGGCACGCCGGGCCGTCGCATGAAGAAAATAAGAACGCCCCCGGCAATGAGGCCGCCAATGTGGGCCCACCATGCGACGGGTCCCACCTGGGGCAGAAGCACCATGATGATCTGTGTGACGATCCAAAGGCCCAGGGCGAGTGCTGCCGTAATGCGAAGGGGAAAAATCTTAAAGGCCAGTCCCCACACCATGACGCGCGGATGAAGCATCAGATATGCCGCGATCACGCCAGCCACCGCCCCGCTCGCCCCGATGAGAGGAGTATCCGAGCCCGCGTCGATCCAAGCGTGGGTGAGACCCGCAAAGATCCCACAGGCCAGATAAAAAATGAGGAACTTGAGGTGGCCGACGGCATCTTCGACGTTGTCGCCGAACACCCAAAGAAACAGCATGTTGCCGAAGAGGTGTACAACGTCTCCGTGGAAGAACATGTACGTCAGCAGCGTGTAGCCTTCAGGTACTGAAACCACATCGCTCGAGAATTCCGCCGGACCGCCGAGGATGTTGACCTCGAAGAGCTCCCTCGGAATGATCGCAAAACTTGCAATCAGCGCGTCAGGCAGGCCCGTCGCCTCGAAAGCGAATACGATGACGTTGGCAATGATGAGCGCCACCGTCACATACGGGAATTTGATAACCCTCAGCTTATTTTCATCATGCAACGGGAAGAACATCGGATCCTGCTTTCCAAGTTTATGAAAGGGCGGGCGATCAACGGTTCTGACCGGGTACCCAGAGGACATCGTTCTTTCCACGGTCGTTCACATAACGGCTCGCTACGAAAAGAAAATCCGAAAGCCGATTGATGTACTTCATTGCCGCCGGACCAACAGGTTCGTTCTTCATTTCCTGTAGTGCGACCATCTCACGCTCGGCGCGGCGGCAAATCGTGCGGGCCATGTGGAGCGCCGCCGCTGCCGGAGCCCCGCCAGGCAACACGAATGATTTGAGTGGCTTCAGCTCCGCGTTCAATTCGTCGATCTCATGCTCGAGCCGCTCGACCTGTGCATCTGTTATGCGCAGCGGCTCATGCTTGAGTTTCTCGCCGCGATCGGGGACACAAAGATCGGCCCCAAGATCGAAGAGATCGTTCTGTATCCTCTCGAGCTTCTTGTCGAGGCCCGGATAGCCCGACCCCAGATACGCGCGCACCATTCCGATCGCGGAATTGGTTTCATCGACCGTGCCGTAGGCGGAGATGCGGAGAGAATTTTTTGAAACGCGCTCGCCGGTGCCAAGTCCAGTCGTTCCGGCATCACCTGTTTTCGTGTATATCTTGTTCAGCTTCACC
>CAZSNH010000168.1:0-6475 GCA_964607855.1 uncultured Hyphomicrobium sp.
GAACCGGCCGCTGATCTCGCTGCCGCTGCCGCCCTCCTGTCGTCACGATCAAATGCTGCAATTGAGCCAAATACGGTCTTTTTCGGCGAGATCTCGTTGTCGGGAGCCGTCCGCGCCAGCCCCCACATGGGTCCCCGGCTTAAAGAGGCCAAGAAACTGGGCTTTGATCGGGCAACGATCCCCTTGAGCGGGGAGGCCGGGAGTGAAGGCTTGGGTCTCAAACTCGAACGGATCGGGCATGTGAAGGATCTTGCGAAGGGACTTGTCCCGTGCGACTGAAATTCTCCTGCGCGGCACCCGGCCGGCGCATGCCTCCGAAGGACCACCGACCATGATCGGCCCCCTTACTTATCTTGACGCCGCACTTCTGGCTGTGGCGTTTATTTCCGCCCTCTTGGCGATGTATCGCGGCTTCATGCGCGAGCTTCTCTCCATCCTATCCTGGGCAGCAGCCGGTGCCGCCGTGCTATGGGTGGTGTTCAAACAGGAGCAGCTCGCCAAAGACGTGGCCGAGCAGATGGGCACCAACGATCAAATTGCCAAGATCGCACTGGGTGCCATTGTCTTCCTGATCACGCTGATCATCGTCCACCTCATTACCGCCCGCATATCGGATGCCATCCTGGATAGCCGGATTGGCATGATCGACCGCATTCTTGGCTTTCTGTTCGGGGCCGCGCGCGGCGCCCTCCTCATCATCATCCTGTTCCTGCTGGGCGACGGACTCGTCTTCAACAGCTATTACTTGAACGGACGCGGCGAAAAGCCGGCCAACATTCCCGAGTGGGTCGACAAGGCCAAGTCGCGCGATGCGATCGTTTCTACCGGGCAGGCCATTCACGCCTTCTGCGTCAATCTGTACGAGCAGTGGGAGCCGGTCCTCAAGGGGCAAAAGCCCGCAGAACCTGAGCAGCAAGGCTTCATCAACCAGCCGGGGATAAGCCCACTGGCTCTGGAATCCCGGGTCATATATCGTATATCTAAGGCGAGACGCCCGGGGCCGAATCAGGCCTCCTAGGGCCTCCTGGCAGCTGGGTCATGACCCGGCATTTGCTGGCGCGGCAGCATGAGCGGGAGAAAGTGATGTCCGGTGACTCGCATGAGCTTCGGCTCAAAGGTGAGATGCCTTTCGAAGACCACGGATATTCCCGGTACGGCGACGACAGGCTCCGCGAGGAATGCGGGGTCTTCGGTGTTTTTGGGCACCCGGAAGCCGCCGCCATTACCGCTCTCGGATTGCATGCGCTCCAGCACCGTGGACAGGAAGCGGCCGGCATTGTCACCTACGACGGCAAGCAGTTCCACTCCGAGCGCCGGCTTGGCCTCGTCGGCGACAACTTCAACGAAGCAGCCGTCATCGGGAAACTCAAGGGCTCTATAGCAGTCGGTCATAACCGCTATTCGACGACGGGCGAGCCGCACATCAAGAATGTGCAGCCCCTTTACGCCGATATCGACACTGGCGGTTTCGCCGTCGCTCACAACGGAAACCTCACGAACGCCCTCACACTGCGCCAGGAACTCATTCAGTCGGGAGCCATCTTCCCTTCAACGTCGGACACCGAGGTTATACTTCATCTGCTGTCGCGCTCGCAGAAGCGGCGCATTGTCGAACGCTTCATCGAGGCCATCCGGCAGATCGAGGGCGCATGGTCGCTCGTGTGCCTCACCAATGACATGATGATCGGCGCCCGCGATCCGGTCGGCATTCGTCCCCTCGTCATCGGAAAGCTCGGGCAAGCTTACGTGCTTGCCTCAGAGACCTGCGCGCTCGATATCGTGGGCGCCGAGTTCCTGCGCGAAGTTGAGAATGGCGAGGTCGTCGTCATCACGGAGGACGGTCTCGAAAGCCATCGGCCGTTTCCCAAGCGTCCCCCGCGCCCGTGCATCTTCGAGTACATCTATTTTGCCCGGCCCGACAGCATCATCGGCGGGCGCAGCGTCTACGACATCCGCAAGCAGATGGGTGTCGAGTTGGCGCGCGAAAGCCCGGTCGCGGCCGACGTCGTCGTACCCATTCCCGATTCCGGTGTGCCAGCTTCCATTGGTTTCGCCCGCCAGTCGGGAATTCCCTTCGAACTCGGGATCATTCGCAACCACTACGTGGGCCGCACATTCATCGAACCCTCGCAGAAAATCCGCGCCTTTGGTGTCAAGCTCAAGCATTCCGCAAACCGCGGTGTCATCCGCGGGGCCCGCGTGATCCTCATCGACGACAGCGTCGTGCGCGGAACAACGTCAAAGAAGATCGTCAACCTCATGCGGGAAGCGGGCGCCCGCGAGGTGCACATGCGCATTTCATCGCCCCCCATTACGCATCCGGATTTCTACGGTATCGATACGCCGAGCAAACGCCAGCTCCTCGCGGCCAACCACGACATCGAAGGCATGCGCCAGTTCATGGGAGCAGACAGCCTCGAGTTCCTTTCCGTTGACGGCATCTACCGGGCCGTCGGGTACGACGCGAGAGACCCGCGGGCGCCGCAGTTCACCGATCACTGCTTCACCGGCGAGTATCCAACCGAGCTCACCGACCAGAATGGCGGCGCACCTGCAAAGCAGTTGTCTCTGCTAGCCTAAGGTCTAGGGCGGCTAAACCACGATTTCGGGGGCTCCTTGCCCCTGTCCGGGGCTATGGGTTAATACGTCCTCTTGTACCAATTGCGACGGCTCGCAGGGGCTCGAACGGATAAAGCATGGTCACCCAGAAATTGAAGGGCCGCCTTGCCCTTGTCACAGGGGCCTCCCGCGGATTGGGCAAAGCGATTGCCATCGCACTTGCGCGAGAAGGCGCCCATGTCATCATTATGGGCCGCACGACGGGTGCCCTTGAAGAGGTCGACGACGCAATTCGCTTGTTCGGCGGTAGCGCAACCATTCTTGCCCTCGACCTCGCCAAGCTTGATCGCATCGATCAGCTGGGACCCACGCTATATCAGCGCTGGGGCAAGCTTGATATCTTCATCGCGAATGCCGGAATTCTCGGCCCACTCTCTCCGCTCGGACACGTGACGGCCGATTCCTGGCATGCGGTCATGGATACCAATCTCAACGCCAACTGGCGCCTGCTGCGAACACTCGATCCCTTGTTGCGCTTGTCGGACGCCGGTCGCGTGGTCTTTATCTCATCCGGAGCTGCTTCCGGAAAGAAAGCCTATTGGGGCCCATATGCCGTATCCAAAGCGGGGCTCGAGGCGATGGCCATCACTTACGCTCAGGAAACGCTGTCAACCCCGATCCGCTGCAACATCGTTCGCCCCGGCGGGTTACGCACTGCAATGCGCGCCAAAGCCTTCCCGGGAGAAGACCCCAAAACACTTCCAGAGCCCAAGGACGTTGCGCCGTTGATCGTCAGTCTGGTCCTGCCTGAACAAACGGCAACGGGGGAAATTTTCACGTTCAAGCCGGCGGCGAAACAAGCACAAGCTGAAGCTGCCGAGGCGCGTCCCACTAAGAACGGCCCGGAACACTAAATCTCGATGACCATCCCATCGTGGCCGGGCTCGACGTGGGAGGGAAGATTACGCTTTAGCGTCGCGTAATCGAGGTCGCTCGTCATGTGGGTCAGGATCGCGCGCTTCACCTCTAAGCGCTCGATCCATTGCAGGGCCTCCTTTAGCGAAAAGTGCGACGGGTGGGGCGTGTAACGCAGCGCATCGACAATCCATACGTCCACTCCTCGTAGCATCTTCGCTGACGCCTCCGGCAAATCACTCACGTCTGGAGAGTACGCGAGCCCGCCAAATCGAAAGCCCATGGATGGAATGTCACCGTGCACCTGGGGGATGGCGATCACATCGATGGCCCCGCCAGCTCCCGCAATGGTGACTGTGCCTCCTGGTTGAAAATCATTCGCGACCAGGATCGGTGGATAATTCGAGCCATCTTGGGTCTCGAAACAATAACCGAAGCGGCTCATGAGACTCGCACGAGTCGAAGCATCAAAATAGCAATCGACACGCTTCTTCATGGCATAGGCGACCATCCGCAGGTCGTCGATCCCATGCGTGTGATCGGCGTGGTCGTGGGTGAAGAGTACGCCATCGAGATGATCGGCACGCACGGAAAGGAGTTGCTCACGAAGATCGGGTGAGGTGTCTACGAGGACCACTGTCCGCCCGTTCTTCCCCGCCTGCTCGACAAGCAGGGAGCATCGCCGGCGCCGGTTTTTCGGGTTTTCCGGATCGCACTGCCCCCACATCGGGCCGATGCGTGGCACGCCACCCGATGATCCGCACCCGAGAATGGTGGCCCGCAAGCTCATACGGCCGCCGTCCCTTTCGGCTGGGGCCGCGGTACCTTCTTATAGATGCGGAAGAAATTCTCTGTCGTCGCCTCAGCGAGCGTGCTTGCAGCAATGCCTCTGGCCTTGGCAAGCGCCCCGGCCGTGTGAATTACGTAAGCCGGCTCGTTCTGCTTGCCGCGAAAGGGTTCTGGCGCAAGATAGGGCGCATCCGTCTCGACGAGGAGCCTGTCGAGCGGCACGGCGCAGGCAATTTCGCGCAGCGCGTCTGACTTCTTGAACGTCACCACACCCGAAAATGAGACATAGAGCCCGAGTTCGACCGCGCGGCGCGCCAGATCAGGCCCTCCGGTGTAGCAATGGAGGATCGCGGGAAATGCGCCCTTCGCGTGCTCGTCTTCCAGAATTTTGAGTGCGTCCGCGTCGGCGTCGCGGGTGTGAATCTCCAATGGGAGGCCGGTCTCGCGTGCCGCTGCAATGTGATTGCGAAAGCCTTCTGCCTGAGCCTCGGGTGTCGAGTGCTTGTAGTAATAGTCGAGACCAGCTTCGCCAATACCGACGATTTTGGGATGTCGCGACAGCCTAACGATTTCTGATGTCGGTATATCGAGCTCCTCGTGGGCATAATGCGGGTGGGTGCCGACCGTTCCATAGACGTTGGGAAAGCGTTCGACGAGGGAGACCAAGTGCTCGAACTTGCGGATTCGGGTTGAGATATTGACGAGGATGCCAACGCCGGCCCCCTTGGCACGCGCCACCACGCCATCAAGGTCTTTGGCGAATTCGGGCCGATCAATATGACAGTGATGATCGACTAGCATACGTTATCTCGTGAAAATCCGTTTCGTCCGAGCTTAGCCCTTGTCCTTCTTCTTGGAGCGCCTTTGGTCTGCTGAGGGCTGGGCCTTTGTCTCATCAGCGAGATCGACATAGCGCGGAAATACACCCTGCGGCTCCGGTATGGTGGTGCCTGCCTTGAGCCGATGCGACGGCCCGAGCGCTTTAAAGCTCCGTTCGTCCTCCGAAATCACGAGGAGATCGAGGAGCTTCCTGCCAGCTTCAGGCATCACGGGTTGTATAAGAATGGCGAACTGACGCACGCATTCGGCCGTCACATAAAGAATGGTCTCCATGCGCTTCGGATCGGTCTTCTTTTTCGCCCACGGCTCTTGGGCGGCGAAATAGCCGTTTGCGTCCGATATGACACCCCATAGGGTATCGAGGTAGCGGGTTACCGCTTGCCGGTCCATGTGCTCGCGGGCGGCAGCGTACACGCCATCCGTTGCGGCGAGGATCGCATTGTCGGCATCGGTGAACGGACCTGGCTCCGGCAGCTTCCCGTCGCAGTTTTTATAAATCATCGACAGAGAACGCTGAGCAAGGTTGCCGAGATTGTTCGCAAGATCTGCATTAATGCGGTTGGCGATCGCTTCCGGCGAATAGCTCCCGTCCTGGCCGAACATCACCTCGCGCAGGAAGAAGTAGCGCACGTTCTCCGCACCGTAGGCCTTCACGAGATCGAAGGGATCGACGACGTTGCCGACCGACTTCGACATTTTCTCGCCCTTGTTGAGCACAAACCCGTGACTGAAGATGCGTTTGGGGAGCGCCAGCCCGGCGCTCATCAGGAAGGCCGGCCAGTAAACGGCGTGAAAGCGCACGATGTCCTTGCCGATTACATGCACATCGGCCGGCCAGTATTTCGCTCGAGCTGCCTTGGCATCCGGAAATCCGGTTGCGGTGACGTAGTTGGTCAGCGCGTCAACCCACACGTACATGACATGTTGGGGCGCCCCCGGAACCGGAATGCCCCAGTCGAGCGTCGAGCGCGAGATGGAAAGATCCTCGAGCCCCATCTTGACGAAGCTTATGACCTCGTTACGCCGCTCGACGGGAAGGATGAACTCCGGGTTCGCCTCGTAGTGGGCGAGGAGCTTGTCCTGATAGGCCGAGAGGCGGAAGAAATAAGTCTCCTCCTCATTCCACTCGACTGGCGTACCGGTGGGCGTCGCGATGCGCTGGCCGTCGCGAATCTCGGTCTCGCTTTCCTTGTAGTAGGTTTCGTCGCGGACCGAATACCAGCCGCCGTACTTCCTGAGGAAAACGTCGCCCGCTTTCTCTATCCGTCTCCAGATCTCGCTGCAGGAGTCGTAGTGCCTCATCTCAGTCGTACGAATAAAGTCGTCGTTCGACAGCCCCAAAACCTTTGCCATCTCGATGAAGCGCTCAGAA
>CAZSNH010000169.1:0-6472 GCA_964607855.1 uncultured Hyphomicrobium sp.
CGGCTATTCGTCCGAGATTGGCCGAAAAATGCGGCAAGGAGAAATCGGGAAAATCTATGAAGGCGATTAAGAGGGCCGCTATCCAGAAAGCATGGATATGCGTAAAAAGGGAAAGCAGGGCGAGAACGGCTACGATATCGAACTGGACCTTGTTGTGAACCATTCGCTCGGGCAACGAATGGAGCCAGAAGAAGAACACGCCTGCCGCAAGAACCGACGCGACGAGCGTGATGCCAGCCAATGTGAACAAGGTATCTGACGCGCCAGGAGGCGTAAGGAAAAAGGGCAAGTGGTCCGTTGCTGCCGGATGTAACGGTTGTTCCATAACCCATCCCTCCCCTTTACTCACCCTAGGGGCCAGTACGAACCCCGAAGTCCGATCGCGCATCACATCACGGCAAGTCAAGCATTTTTGCCGGGAAGGGGCCAAGGGACAATCCAAGTGGTCGCGTTGAGTTCTGTCAAGATAAAACGGGCCACATAAGGCGCCAAGTGATCAAGAATTGAATGGAACGCCATGACGGGCTCGACAGGGCAATCCTTGAACGTTGAGAAGACTTCATCTTCTCGAAGCGTCCTCGATCCTATTGAGCGTTCTTCAGGAATAGTGTTCGGCCTCATCATGGCGCTCATGTTCACATGTGCGGTGAGCGAGGGGTGCAGCCTCCGTAACGACGTTATGGCGGATCTCAGGTGGTGATGTCGCCATCCTTCGACAGCATGATCGCAATCCATCTCCAGCGTGGAACGTGGGCACATACGATCATAACGACGACCAGGATCGGGACGGAGAGGAACATGCCGGGGACGCCCCAGATCATTCCCCAGAAGGCGAGCCCGAGAATTATCGCGAATGGACTGATGTTCAGCGATTTGCCCATAAGCATAGGCTCGAGCACGCTACCGATGAGCACCTGTATTGCGGTCAAGCTAGCAACCAGAATAAAGAACGGGGTCAGAGTGTCGAACTGAACGAGCGCCAAGAGCGCAGGAAAAGCAACGGCCACAATCGAACCGATGTTCGGAATGTAGTTGAAGAGGAACAGCAGCAGCGCCCACGTCTCGGCAAAGTCTATGCCCAAATAGCGCAGAACGACGTAGCCGGCTGCCGCGGTGAGCAGACTGACCAGAGTCTTGATCCAAAAATAGCGTTTAACACTGTCGGAAATCGCACTCATGATAGCAAGCGTATCGTGCGCCTTCCTCTCGTCCGGGAAAAGGGCCGCGATCTTCCGCCTCACGAATCCGCTTTCGGCAAACAGGAATCCCACATACGCGCTGATGAGCAGCGTATTGGTGACTATGGATTGGGTGGACGACAGCAGGCCCGGCACCTGCCTGGTGAGGTCGATCTCCGAGATCATTCCCTTGAGCTTTGCCGAGCGCTCCGGACCGAGCCATTCCGTCAGATCTGCCAGGATTGTCTCTAGCCGGCTGACATAACGCGGCCAGGCGGCGGCTACGGCGTCGGCCTGCATCAGAAGAATTGAGGCGACAAAATACGCCGCGAACGCAATTGCCGCGATCCCAAGGAGGATGGCGAGCCAATTTGGCATTGCAAGCGGCCCCAGCTTCACGCTGCAATTCTTTGGATGAGGGCGTCGAGGACATTCCACAGGAGGATAGCTACCGCAAGCGGCAGCAGAAACGAGCGGCCGATCACAAGACCAGCAACCACGACGCCGAACGCAGTTACTGCCAGAGCCGTACTGCGGATAACCTCTCTTTGGCCTTCGGTGACCAGCATCTTAGTAGAGCTCGGGTTTAAATCTAAAGGGATAGTAGTTCTGCTGCTCCGAGGACGACACAGGCCGCTTCGGCAGTTTCACCTTTTCCCGCGGTTCGTCCTCATAAGGGATCAGGCTCAGCGGATGCCTGATGAGATTGAGCCGGGCACGCTGCTTATTGTCCGAGCGCACGACATACCAGGGGCCGAGGACGTATCGCTCGCTTTGAACGTGTCGTTGCGAGCTTCCGTATAATCGCCTCAACGCGTGTATCGACGAGCTTTCTAAGCCTTCTTCCGCGGCGTCGCCGGATTGCTTGTTCTTGCCACTTTTCTTACCCATGTCGTTTTTGTGACTTTCAGATAATTGGGCCGTCACTTGCTGATAAATTCTGGCGTCCGCTTTTCCGGAAAGCCCTGATGCCTTTCGAACTGTACGCGCTGTCATAAACCACGCGCCCCAACGGGTCACCCCCCCCCCCCCTTTCGGCAATTCGTCGATGCCGTGGCCGGGCGGCCAGACTTTTCATCCGTGTGGCGCTCAAAGCACCACAGAAAGCTGTTCCCCCCGCGAGAGGCGAACCAAGCCCGCGACATGGTCATCGGTAAGCCCCCTGACGCCAAACGAAAGCCCTCCATATTTGCATGCCCCGCGAGGGCATGTGTTGAATATTTTCAAGACTGCGCCAATGCAAATGTGGCTCTTGATGCACAGAATGGGTTTCACTCTAAGGGTTATGCCCAAGGCGGCGGCAGAGACCAAGTTCAGCCCGATCATAGCGTAGCGGAGATACTCCGATGCCGGCAGTCCGCCTTTCTCTTATGAAATGCTTGATCCGAAATGCCTAACGAGATTGGCTAAGCATGTCGGCTCCAAGAGACGGCTCCGAAATTCGCAATTCTGCGTCGCTTAAAAGGGCAGATTTCAACGAAATGGTGGACGTCGAGGCGATGATTCCCCAAATGCTGGGATTGAAGCCGTCCCGATGGGTTCGAGAACCCAATCGCGCTTGACGAGACAGCGAACCTAAAATGCAGACTTATGTCCTTGCGATGAAACAGACGAAAAGGACTCAAAGATCTGAATATCAATCGATAGCTTCTCAGTTCGCCCGGTTTCGATTACTAGGAGACGGGATCAAATCATGCTCACACCATGAATCGACTGAGACACACATTCTGCATCGCGCCCATGATGGATTGGACGGACCGGCACTGCCGGTACTTCCATCGCCTCATCACGCGCCACGCGCTCCTTTATACGGAGATGGTAACCGCAGAGGCGGTCATTCGGGGCCATCGCGATCGGTTGCTTGGGCATTCGCACGCCGAGCATCCTCTCGCTCTGCAGCTCGGCGGCTCGGATCCTGCGAAGCTCGCCGAGGCAGCCGTCATCGGCGCGGGCTACGGATACGACGAGATCAATCTCAACGTCGGCTGCCCGTCAGATCGCGTACAGGAGGGACGCTTCGGGGCATGCCTCATGGCGGAGCCCGATCTCGTCGCCCGCTGCGTTAAGTCCATGCAGCAGAGTGTATGCGTGCCAGTGACGGTCAAGTGCCGCATCGGTATCGACGACCAGGACGCGGAGGCCGATCTTGAGCGCTTCATCGATCGCGTGAGCGAGGCGGGCTGCAGAACTTTCATCGTGCATGCGCGCAAGGCCTGGCTCTCGGGTCTGTCGCCCAAGGAGAACCGGGAGGTCCCTCCGCTCGACTATGCGCGCGTTTATCGCCTCAAGGCCGCGCGCCCGGATCTCGAGATCATTATCAACGGTGGAATTCAAAGCCTTGCCGAATGCGAAGCGCATCTTCGCCACGTCGATGGCGTGATGCTCGGCCGGGCTGCCTATCAGACGCCCTATATCCTGGCCGAGGTGGACAGTCGCTTTTTCGGTGTCGAAGGGGAGAAAGTTTCGCGCAGTGCCATTCTTGAAGCGCTCTTTCCCTACATCAAATCCCACATTGCTGCCGGCGGGCGGTTCAACAATGTGGTGCGTCACGTCCTTGGCCTCTATCATGGCGAGCCGCGTGCGCGCCTCTTCCGGCGCCGGTTGAGCGAGGAGGCGGTGAAGGCTGACGCTGGAATAGGCGTCATCTGGGAAGCCGTCGCACTCGTCGAGGGACGTGAGATGTGGCGCAATGCGGCGACTGCGGACTAGGGGCTCCCATCATCATGGAGACGTCGTTGACAGGTGGCGCGATCGTTATGCTTGTGCTCGCGCTTTCCGCAGCTGGCTTGATGACCGGATTCCTTGCTGGCCTCCTCGGCGTTGGCGGCGGCGCCATTCTTGTTCCCATTCTTTATGAGACGTTCAGCTGGCTCGGCGTGGATCCGGCCATACGCATGCACATGGTGCTCGGAACCTCGCTTGCGGTCATCGTGCCGACGTCGCTGCGCTCGGCACGCGGACATTGGAGCAAGGGGGCAATGGACATGAGCGTGCTGCGCCGTCTCGGGCCTTTTGTGGCCCTCGGCGTCATCCTCGGCGTAGTGACGGCCTCGGTTGCAAGCACCTCGGCTCTCAAATGGGTGTGGGTCGTCGCCGGTTCCCTGATGGCGGTCAAGATGGCCTACGGCCGCGATGACTGGCGGCTTGGGGATCGGCTGCCAAAAAGCAAGGCGCTTGAGCTGACGGCAGTCGTGATCGGCATCGTCTCCGCGCTCATGAGCATCGGAGGGGGCATGTTCGTCGTCACGCTGCTCACGCTGTTCGCGATGCCGATTTTGCCGGCGGTGGCGACCTCATCCGGATTTGGGCCCATCATTTCCATTCCGGGCGCGTTGGGCTTCGCATGGGCAGGCTGGGAGGTCGCGGGACGGCCGCCTTTTTCAATTGGCTATGTCAATCTTCTTGGTGCAGCCCTCATCGTACCAGCAAGTCTTATGGCCGTACCATGGGGAGTTCACGTGGCCCATTCCATTCCGAAGAGGAAGCTCGAGCTCGCATTCGCGGCGTTTCTCGCCTGTGTGGCCGCGCGATTCCTGTGGAGCCTCATAGGGTGATTGCGGCACATGCAACTGGCTCGCTCGCGCAACGTCAACGCACGGGTTGTTACCAAATGCTCAGATTTTCTGATTGTAAGCGCCGACCTCGGGAAACTTGGCAAGGCGTGCCTCAATATCGCGGAACATGGCGATCTTGTTGGCGTCCGATACCGGGCTTTCGACGACGATGACCAGTTCGGGCTTATTCGATGAAGCGCGAACCAATCCCCACGTTCCGTCGGCGAGCGTGACGCGCACGCCATTGACGGTCACGAGATCGCGAATGCTCTGCCCTGCAACCTTTCCCGAGTTCTTTGCCAGTGCTTCGAACTCGGAAACGATTTTTTCGACGATGCCGTACTTCTTCTCGTCGTCGCAATGCGGCGACATCGTCGGCGACTGATAGGTCTTGGGGAGGGCGCGCTTCAATTCGGCCATTGTTTTTCCTGGCGCACGATCAAGCATGTCGCAGATAGCGAGTGCAGCCACGAGGCCATCATCGTAACCGCGGCCCAGGGGAGGCTGGAAGAAGAAATGCCCGCTTTTCTCGAAGCCGACGAGGGCCTTTTTCTCGAATGTATATCGCTTCATGTAGGAGTGGCCGGTCTTCCAGTAGAGCGCCTTGGCGCCATTGGCCTGGAGAACCGGATCGGTCATGAAGAGACCCGTGGATTTGACGTCGGCAACGAAGACCGCATTCTTGTGGCGGGCAGAGATGTCGCGGGCGAGCATGACGCCGACGGTATCGGCGAAAATCTCTTGCCCTTCGTTATCGACAACACCGCAGCGATCGCCGTCTCCATCGAAGCCGAGCCCCACATCGGCGCCGTGCTTCAGAACGGCTTCCGAGATGGCATGGAGCATTTTCATGTCTTCAGGATTTGGATTGTAACGCGGGAAGGTGTAATCGAGATCGCAGTCAAGCGGAATGACCTCGCAGCCCGCAGCCTCGAGAACACGTGGCGCGAAAGCTCCTGCCGTACCGTTGCCGCATGCGGCCACGACCTTGAGGCGGCGCTTCAGTCTTGGCCGCTCGGCGAGGGACTTCATGTAGCGTTCGGCCATATCGGGCACGAAAAGATAGCGGCCGCCGGCTTTCGGATTGAAATCGCCCGAGAGCACAATCTCCTTGAGACGGCTCATCTCGTCGGGCCCGAAGGTTAGCGGGCGCGCCAGCCCCATCTTGATTCCGGTCCAGCCGTTGTCGTTGTGAGATGCCGTCACCATGGCAACCCCTTCGACGTCGAGGTCAAACTGGGCGAAGTAGGCCATGGGCGAGAGCGCGAGCCCTATGTCGTGAACTTCACAGCCTCCCGCCAGCAGTCCCGTGATGAGGGCCTGCTTCACGCTCGCCGAATACGAACGGTAGTCATGTCCGACAACAAGCCGTTTCGGGACGCCGCGCTCGGAAAAGAGCTTGGCCATGCCGAGACCGACGGCATTGAGCCCCATGAGATTGATTTCCTGCGGAAAGAGCCAGCGCGCGTCGTATTCGCGAAAACCTGTTGGTTTGACGAGGGCAAAGCGCTCGAAGTCGGCGGTGTTCGGTTTCAAATCAGCGCGGGGCTTCGGCAGCATTCCATTTTGCCTTTCTGGACGATTGACGAGAGCGCAGCCAACGGGGCGAGGGGGATATGCCCCCATGACCGGGCTCCTATGCTGAAGCCATTTGACAGCACAATGGCAAATTGTCTGCTTTTAGTTCTGGAGAACGAGCATTCCCTGGCGGATATCCACTCTTTCGAGTCTTCCAAGGAA
>CAZSNH010000170.1:0-6438 GCA_964607855.1 uncultured Hyphomicrobium sp.
CCGAGACCGTCCCCCATGCCGACAGGTCAGAGTGGTAGAGCCAGCTGATCGACGAAGTGCGTGAGCCGTCGATCAAGAGCTACATTGGACTGGAAACGCCTCGCAAATTGCGCAATGTTGGTGGGAGCGAGACACTCGCGTCGCTCTGGCTTCACCAGCCAGTCGGAGCGGGTATAGCTTTCGGGCCATTCGGAGAGCGCACCGTCCATGACCGATCCATTTCCTGCGCAAACCTCTGTCGAACCTCAGCCCTTCACCTGGCAGAGCTTTCTTCTGGGGCAGCTTCCCTACATTGCCGTTCTTGTTCTCACGCTTTTCGGTGTGGCCTATACGAGCATGGCACAGGAACCGCTCGTGCTCTTCTGGGAGATCTTGGCGGTAGCCATGGGGGCTCTATGTATCGCCGCTGGATGGTCGAAACATCCCGATAAGTCCGGTCGCTTCGAGTTGATCTGGAAGCAGGTCCTGCATTGGGCGGCCATTCTGATTGCCATGAATATAGCTCTCCTTCCTAGCGCTCAGAAGATGTTGACGGCGCCGGCAACAGGCCTGACAATTCTGCTGCTGCTCGCGCTCGGCACCTTTCTTGCAGGGATCAACACCTCTCTGAAGATCGCCTTCCTCGGTATGGTCATGGCGCTCGCCGTGCCGGCCATCGTCTGGTTGAAGCTGTCGACGCTCTTCCTTTTCTTGTTCGCCGCCGCAGGCATCGGCATAGGACTCGTGCTTTGGCGGAGATAGGCGCTATCTCCGTCTCCTTGCTGGCTTCGTAATGGCAGCTGACCGATGCCACTCCTATGCCTTTGAGGGCTCGTAGAAGACTTCAATGGCAATCAGCGAGACAATGGTCAGCGGGGCTGCCAGGATGATGCCGAGCACGCCGAACAACACCGTGAATGCAAGGATTGCGAAGATGAGCGTCACTGGAGGCAAAGAGAGTGTCCGGCTCTGAATTTGGGGCGTAATGAAATAGCCCTCGAAGAAGCTCGCCGCGCCGAGCACAATCAGGGCATAGAGAGCTTGATCGATTCCTTGCGGGAGGGTCGCGAGCGCGCCGATCACCATCGCGACGATCGTGCCTACATAGGGAATAAAGGAGAGTGCGCCGCCCAGCATCGCGAGTGCCGCAGCCCCTTGCACCCCAAAGGCCCAAAGCCCGAGCCCTATGAACACTCCGTTCATTAGAACCACAAGGAGCTGCGTGAAGAGCCAGATTCTGAGGCTCGAACCCGATCGAGAGAGGAATTGCTTAATGCGGCCTCTATATTGCACGGGCGTAAAATAGATTGCTCCGTTTATGTACCGCCAGGGATCGAGAGCAAGATAGATGGCGCCGAACAGCAGGACGATCAGGTAGCTCAGTGCCGTCCCAACTGAAGAAAACAGGGTCGTCAGATGCCCCGCAACAGGCGCGGCCATTTTCGAGAAATCGAAGCCGAGGAATATTTCCTCAAGGAACCGTACCGACGCATGGGTCTCGAGATGATCCTTGATGGAAGCAAGCGCGGCAGGTACGTCGGTTGCGATCTCGTCGAACTGCGCCCAGAGATGTGCTCCAAATTGCGACAGCGGCCAGCCTATCAAGGCTAAGACTAGGGCGGTCACGATAAGCGTTGCCAAAACAGGGGGGAGCTTCGCGTACGTGGCGAGCGGCTTGGAGAGACCGGTCAGTCCAATGGCGATGACGATTGAGGCGAATATCGCCAACAGGACTTTGGATAACAACCACAACACAATCGCCGCAAAAACCCCGAGGACCACTGGGAGCGGCAGCGACCGGTAGGACAGGGAGCTCTCTTTCTGCGGCTGGTCGTCCATCATCTCTAGGACCACTTCTTTCTGTTGGGCGTCTAATTCGGGGCGAGCGTGTTCTTTTGGATCTTTCCCTACTTCATGATGAGCATGAGTTGGCGTGCCGGATCCGCGAGCAAACTGAAGTTTGCAATGGGGTCACCGTCGACAAGCGTGAGATCCGCCATGGACCCTCCTCAATCACACCGAACCTGCCGGGATAGGCATTGCGGTCTGCGCACCGCGCCAGATCACAAGACTAGCATGACAGGCCGTCCCATGGACACGCCTCTCTGCCATTGGGGGTGGCGATATACACGTCGATGTTCCAGCCACGCGGGGTGCTGCTGGGCCCGCGAGCCCCGCCTATTGACGCCTTGCAATCACGCCCTGTCGACCCCTGCCTCGCTGAGCCCTGAGTGGACTGGGTCTGAAAGAGCCGCGCGACGTCAGTCCCGGCACTTGCGCCGCCGCCGTCCGGCCGAGCTACGTGCGGTTGATCCAGACCAGGTTGCAGATGGAGAAATCGAAGCGCGCCCTCGCACTGTTGAACCTGCTGAGCTGCAACAGGCTTCGAACTTGCGATGCGGGCTGAGTGCGCACCGTTGACGTGACGCCGAGTGGCTACTTCAAGGGTCGCGCGACCATCAGCCAGTAAAAAGACCGGTAGGCCGGCTCGCTTTGAGCTGATGGACCAGACTCGCGTGGCGATCGAGGGGCCCATGAGGCTCAATGGCGCGACGGCAGGATTGGTCTTGCTCGCTGGCCGGGCAGACCACAAGGCCGTACGCTCGGGGCGTGCATAAATGGGTAACGAGTATCGGTCTCGATGCATCGTTCTCGGGATGCACGCGCTGCGCCGAATGAAGACCGGGCGGATTTGCCAGCGCATGAGCCCCCTTCGTGCAGGACAGCTTCTGCCTTGGCATTCGAAGCTCGGGAGCATCGTGCGCGGCCACAGCATCGAGGTCGATGACGCGAATGAGATTGCCGAGAAGATTGACATCCGATCGTTGATGCGACCTCCAAGTAACCGGACGTAGCCGAGGGCGCTCCAAGCTTCGCCGATCGCGGGAGGCCTGACATCTGCGTTCGAAAGAGCGCAACCTTGTGCGGCGCACAGTCGGGATATAGGCGTTCGGCCGATATTGGCCAACAACGATACCAGGCTTGCGCGCAATGGCTCCTTCGCGCCAGCTCCGGACACAGTCCGAGCACCCTTGCCCTTCATTTCATGGCACTGAGCAACAATTTTTCTGGGTCGAACTTCGATGACCATAGACATAGTTCGTCGCACATACTCCAAAATGCTGCACGTGTGCTGACTGCAAATTTCGATTTACTTATTTCGTCCTCCAACCCCGAGGACGAACACATGACCACTCCAGGACGTTACCTCGCCGCTCTTTCGATCATCACCGTCGGCATCTGCACCACTGCGATGAACTGGCGGTTTTCCTATCAGCTCGGCACGAGCGAGTTCGACAGCATTGTGCTTGCGACGTTCTCCGTCGCACTTGGTGTTGCGAAGTGGATGATGCTTCCGTTCGCGGCGTCACGTACAATCGCGCGAGAGAAGAGATAATCTAGCAGCCAAGATGAGACACCAACTTGATTGGCCGCGTCTCGCTCCGAGTTCAATCAGCTTAAGCGAACGTCACCGCGCCCTGGGCGCCCGAGAGCGGCCTGAACATTCTCCGGTAAGCGCCGGGCGTCAGGCCGGTTGAGCGTTTGAACAGTCGCCGGAAGAAGGCCGGATTGTCGTAGCCGACGATAGTGGCAATCTCGTCAGCAGACTGGCCGCCGGTTTCAAGCAGCCTCTTTGCCTTCTCGATACGCAAATTCTGCAAATGCTCGATCAAAGTCGTTCCCGTGGCCGTTTTGAACCGCCGTTTCAAACTACGCTCGGGTATGCCGCAAGCATCAACGACGGCCGACACCGCATTCGCCTCACGGATATTGTTGGCGAGCCACTCTTCTGCCCGGCGAACCACGGCGTCAGCGTGCGGCTGCCGGCGGACGAGACTGGCAAAGGGAAGCTGTCCTTCGTCGTGCCATTTCAGCAGATAGACTTTGGCAATCCGCAGTGCCTCGCCCGGGCTGCAATGGCGGGAAATAATGTGCAGCGCCAGGTCGTGCCAGGACGTTGTCCCGCCTGCGGTCACGATGCGTCCGGCCGGATCGGCAATTACGAGATTGGGCTTTGGGTTGAAGCGAATCGCGGGAAAGCTCTTGCGAAAGAGATCCTGGTAGCCCCAGTGCGAGGTCGCGTCACGGCCGTCGAGCAATCCCGTCGTCGCCAGCAGGACCGAGCCCGAGCAGGCCGTATATATGGTGGCGCCATCGCGATAGCAGTTACAAATCCATTCCTTCACATCCTGACGGCGCCCACTCAGGTCATCGGTCGGAGCCAGCCACAGCTCCGGCAGTATGACTATCTTTGGCCGCATAGCCTTCACCAAGTCGATGTCAGGGCTGACCGGAATGCCGTTGCCGCAACGGAACGGCCTGAGTGACGGCGATACGATCCGCGGCTGGATCAGCCGATGACCAGGCTCCTCGCCGGTGAGCTCCCGCCAAAGCGTGCCTGTGGCGGCAAGTACGTCGACCATTCCGTAGAGGGCCGATCCGGCAGTCTCGGGCAAAGCAAGGATGTGGGCTTCGAGGGCGGTGGGATTCGGGGCCGTCATTGCACATCCGAATTTGGCATGAATGGACCGTTTCAGGCAAAACTCGCACTTATCTCCTTCCTTGGCGAGCCCTAATTTTTGCCCCGCCGACGCAAGGTCTGAGGGCTGCCGCCGGCAAGCACAACGCAGTATTCAAGGATTGGAGAATAGCCATGACCGCAAATCTCGCCGTCACTTCAAAACCCAGCCACATCAATGGTCTTAATGTCCAGGCCGCTGTCGATACGATCGCCGCTCTCAAGGCTGATAAGAGCCTCGCCTGGTTCCAATTCCGCGCCCACAATAGATGGATAAACGGCGGCGAGAACCGCTCCACGATCCGCGATTTCTATGGCGCAGGACAGGAGGATACCTCCCGCCAGGCATCCTTCGAATTCACCAACGGCGAGCCGCCGGTATTGCTCGGCAACAACGAGGGCGCCAATCCCGTCGAGTTCCTGCTTCATGCCCTTGCCGGATGCGTGACGACGACCTTCGTGCTTCACGCCATGGCTCGCGGCATCACGATCCGCGAGCTGTCCACCGAACTTAAGGGGAGCATCAACCTTCAGGGGCTGCTCGGGCTCGATGACAGTGTCCCGGCCGGCTACGAGCAGATCAACGTTCAGATGCACGTAAAGGCTGACTGCACCGATCAGGAACTCGACGATCTGCTGAGCTACGCACAGCAGCACTCCCCCGTTTGCAACACTTTATGCCGGCCGGTGCCGGTGATGATCGAGAGGATCAAGGCGTGATCTGTCGACGAGCGCCCACGGTCCGTAATGGAACAGTGGCGCTCGTCACAGCCAATGGCTAAATAAATCATATAGCGGAAACAATCACATACGAGTTCCCAGTTTCGTCCTCTCCGGCGCGCCAATGATTTCAATCGGTTAGAGGTCTCGTTACCTCTTGGCGCCTGATCATTGATTCATGCAATGAGTTTGCGATGACGGATCCATCTCCACCGAATGGTCAGTGGGGAATGTTTGTGCAAATTGCTCTTTTGCCCCTCAACTTTGGTCCGCGCCTCATGCGCTTCTTCAGCGGTGTCAATCGGGGCAGCCAAGGTTTCCGGCGTCAAGAACAGTCGTTCCGAGTATCTGTTAGACATGGCGCTCCGAGAACCAGACAGACGTTCTGTCCTCCGAACCCGAACGAGTTGGACAATACGGTGCGCACGCGCGCAGGGCGCGCGCAGTTTGGAACCACGTCGAGTGGGATCTCTGAATCCGGCGCGTCATAATTGATGGTGGGCGGAAGCATCCCAGTCTGAATGGCCGTCAACGAGATCACCGCCTCCACCGCGCCGGCGGCAGAGAGCGTGTGGCCGATCATGGATTTACTGGAGCTTACCGGCGTCGCGTCCAGATGTTCGCCGAACACCGCTCGAAGCGAAACGTACTCCATCTTGTCGTTCTCGGGTGTGCTGGTTCCATGCGCATTAACGTAGTCGATCTCCTCCGGTGTCGCACCGGCGTCGGCAAGCGCGTTGCGGATGGCCCCGATGATTGCCGTACCGTCGGGTTTGGATCGGGTGCGGTGGTAGTCGTCGGCCATCTCCCCACAGCCGCGGACGATGCCGAGGATTGGTGCGCCGCGGACTGTTGCGTGCTCAAGCGATTCGAGCACGAGCGCACCTGCCCCTTCGGCCATTACGAAGCCGTCGCGGTCCTTCGAGAAGGGCCGAGAGGCCTTCTCCGGAGCATCGTTGCGCGTCGAGAGCGCGGAAAGCAGAGAGAAACGGATCAGGGCCTCAATCTGAACCGAGCTGTCGTTGCCGATCGACAATGCCGATTGGGTTTCCCCTCGCTGTATGGCCTCTACGCCAAGCTGGATAGCCGTAGCTCCAGATGCACAGGCGGTCGAGACCGAAATTGGAAGCCCCTGCGTTGCGTAACGTTCGGCGAGGTGCTCGGCAACGCTGGAAAACTGGAACAGGTTCGCCATCTCGCGAAACTCGCCCGTGCGAGCC
>CAZSNH010000171.1:0-6383 GCA_964607855.1 uncultured Hyphomicrobium sp.
TCCACTCCGCGTTGGGGTTCGTTTTCTCGACGGGGACCCGCGAACGATACTCGTCTTTGCGGTATTTATCGTATGAGAACCAGGGCGGACGCTTGACGGGTGCCGGCTGACGGATCACCGAGTTTGTTTGAGGCGCGACGTTGGTACCATTGTTGTTGCGGACGTTGCCCCATGTGCTGGTGTCGCGTCCAGGTGTCGTGGAGTAGACGGGGCGAGCCGCTTTCGGACGGTCGACGTCATGCCAAGTGCCTTTGGGCAGCTTCACAACCGTTTTTTGCTTTGTCCACTTATCACGCTTTTTGAAGTCCGGACGCCAAACGCGAATGACGTCTCCGGCCTTGCGATCGTACCCGCGAGCGCGGCGGCTTTCCGTCGTGTAGACATGCACGCGCTTCACGGGCGCACCGATGTGCCGCTCGACGAAGCTGAGGGAAATGCCGCCGTTAACGATGCGGGCGTTAACGTAAGTGTAACTCGTGTGCGGCCGCGTGCGGTAGATGATGGTGCGCGCGCGGTGGCGTGGAGCGCAATAGCGGTAGATGCTTGCCGTCGTGATGTAGCGCGGCTCGATGAACGACCAGTAGAACGCGAATCGCGGGCTTTCGTAGAGCGTCACGTCATATCGAAGTCCCACGCGAGAATCCCAATAGGCATCGGGCGGTAGTGGGGCCCAACCGATGTAGTCGTCGCTCGAGCGCCATGCGACCCAGGCGGGTCCCCAGGTCGTACCGGGCACCCACAGCCACCCGTAGCGGTCGTCGAAGAACCAGCGGCCGTAATGGTAGGTCGCCCATCCGAAGGGCTCCTCCGAGATCCAGTACCAGCCATAATCATCGGTATAGGCCCAGGATCCCCGCGAGTAGGGGCGCCAGTCGTCGCTAACGCCGTGCGGAGTCCACACGAATCCAAACTCGCGGTGAGAGATCCATCGGCCTTCATCGGCAAGTTCCGCGTAGAAGAAGGATACGTCGGGGGCGTCGTCCTCGTAGTAGGACCGATCGTCGTTTCCGCGATAACCACCACCGTAATTGCGATCATAATCGCGGCTGTAGTAGCGGTCATCGCCATCATAATACTGGGCCGTAGCCTGCGGTGTGGCTGCGAGCGCGGCCGCAAGAACTGCAACGAACCCCGCGAGCGCGTGCGCGAAAAATACGCTAAGCGTTTTCTGGCCCATGAAGTTGTCTCCTTGGTGCGGCTCATCGCCCACGGTTTGGCGAATGCGGAAGGCTCGCAGAGCCGGTGGATTTCTCACCCAGCCTCAGTCATGCTGAACCCCAGATGAACGAACGAAATGTGCTCGGGTTAAGGCAGAGTTTTACTCGATTAGAACCACAACCCCGGCCACCGGTAGCGCGGTCGCAGCTCGATGGGGCCGGCGCCGAGCAGAGAGATCATCGGCAGCTCCTTGATGACGAGGGGCGCCATGCGCTCTCTCGAATTGTGAGCGAGCAAGCGCGCGATGCGCTCTTCAGACTGTGGGTGCGAGCGCAGCAGCGACGGCTGAGCCACGCGCCGTCCCGGCACCGGCAGCGAAAGGTCGTCCCAGAGGCTTCCCGTATTATGGTCGAGCCGGCGCAGAGCTGCCGCAAGTCCAGCGGGATCGCCGGTCAGATCGGCCGCCAGCCGGTCGGCGTCGAATTCGCGCCTGCGCGAAAGCGCAAGCTGGAGCAGGTTCGAGGCCGCAGGGGCGAAATAGAGGAGGAGAATGACCCACCACGACATGATGGGCTCGTTGGTCGCCGCGGCAATGAAATTCAGTAGAGCAAGGGCGATGGCGGTATATGATAGAATTTGCAGAAAGCGCGTCACCCAATCGGCAAAGCCGAGGACAATGAGATCGTTGTTCCGAATGTGGCTCATTTCATGGGCAACAACACCCGCCGTCTCGCGCAGGCTCAGCTGACGCAAGAGCCCTTCTGTAAGCGCGATAGCCGAGCGCTGCGGCGTCCCCGACGCAAAAGCATTGATGGTCATGCTGGGGATCACATAAAGGGCAGGCCGCGCCGGCAAACCGGCGCGATAAGCGAGAACATCGACCAGGCTCGAGACTTGATCGATTTCACCACTTGGAATGAGCCTGCCTCGATAGAGCCGCATGATAACGTCGGGGGGGATGACGGGGCCCACTGCGTAAAGTGCCCCGACGAGAATCGCCGTCAACACAGGCCCGCTGGCGCCCCACAGCAGGAAAGTTACCAAACCGAGGAGCGCACCAATCGCCACCAAGAGGACGATCGATTGATAGAGGTTTTCACTGGGTGCGGATGGAACACTCCCCATCTTCGAACGCGCACCATTCATGCCGGTCTGGTCTCCGTCCAAGCATCCATTTTGCTACTTTGCGCCCAAATATGGCCGATAGTATGGACGGGCGGCTAGAGCTTGGCCATGCTCACGGCTTCTTTCTCGGTTTCGCGCGAAAGTTGGGCCGCCTCGAGAAGCGCCGGTACGATCTTTGAAGCGCTATCAACCACGACATATGAGACATCGAGGCCTTCACGGATAAAAGCCTCTTCGCGCATATGCTCAAGAAGGTTCAAAAAGGGAGACCAGAAGCTCGCTATGTTGGCGATCACAATTGGCTTCCTGTGCTGGCCGAGTTGCAGCCATGTCAGTTGCTCAACGAGTTCTTCGAGCGTGCCAATTCCGCCGGGTAGAGCCACGAAGGCATCTGCCCTCTCAAACATCAACTTCTTTCGCTCGTGCATATCGTCGGTGATGACGAGTTCGTCAACATCGCGAAGCATCTGTTCGCGCTCAGACAGAAACGCAGGAATAATTCCGGTGACGCGCCCACCGGCCTCCAGTGTGGCTTTCGCCAGTTCGCCCATCAATCCGAGGCCACCGCCGCCATAGACGAGTCCGATGCGGTGTTCGGCAAGCGATTTGCCAAGGATATGTGCCGCAGCGGCATAGGCCGGATTGGAGCCTTTGCCGGATCCGCAATAAACACAAATATTCTTGATCGGATTCTCGGTGCGGTTCGGGGACTTCTTCTTGGACATGCACTGCTCGTTGATTGGCATTTCGTTTATTTTGAACAAAGTAGGATGGGAGACTAGGGACGCTTCATGTAGGAAGCCTCGCTGAGTTTCGCATCAGCATCATGATAGGTGTGCCTGGGGTTTAATTGGGGCAAGGTTCGGCGCATGGTTGAGCCGAGCTGCCAAGGCGTCAGGAAGTTGCACTGGTGGGCTGGGGGTCATCCGGCTTAATAAGGTAAAAAGACGCTTCTTCTTGCTTTGAGAAGTCACCAAAACGTCGTAACACGATGCATCTTACCGGTTAATTGCCGCCTTTGGCTTGGGTTTCGGAGGCGTCGGAGTGATCATCCGCAGGCAGCGACGGGCACTTGCATTGATCTCGCTCTGCGCGGTCTTGGCTTTAATGTCAACGGCGCGCTTGAGCGCCGCAGAGGAAAGCCAAGGTTTTTGGGAGCGCCTTCGGGAAACGGGCGCCGCCTTGACCCAGGAGATGCGTGAGCGCGCCAGGGTCGGGAAGCGCAAGGGGGCAGATCAGTCGTTCGCTCGGGATGGCGAAGGTGCTGAAACAGGCGTGAGATCCGACAGCGTTCAGGCGCCAAGCTTTTCCCGCATCGTCATCGAATCGAATGGAGCCGCTCATCTCCAAGGGCGCGGATCGCCTAGCAGCGACGTGATCATCTCGGCTTCCGGCAAGATCATCGCAGTTGTGCGGGTCGATCGAGGTGGAGAATGGCGTTCGAAGATCGCCGCCGGTCTGGCGCCGGGAGAGTTCCACGTCACCACCGTGGCCCGTGCCAAAGTCGGGAGCCCGATCACAACGGGCCAGGACCTTCGCATTCGAGTGCCGGCAGGATTTTCCGATCGTGTTGTGGTTCTCTACAACGGAGCTGTCGAAGAACCCGATCCGGCACGGCAGCGCGCGGAAGAGCTGGCGGACGCCGCGACGCGAAAGTTCACCGAGGTCATCAGGGGGAAGGAAAAGCAGTCTAAAAAGACGACGGCCGCAGAGCCTCCGGCAAAGAATCAGAACACTCTGAAAGAGGTGGAGGAGAGCATCCTCACGGCCGGAGAGCGCATCCAAGACTGGCTCGCGAAAGCCAATCGGACCTACCAGAGCCAGATCGCGCGGAAGCTTTCTGTTCCGGTCAATAAACCTGCTCAGACCGCCGAAGCGACACCTGAACAGTTAGTGGCGCCTGAGAAGCTTGCACAACAAGAAGCCGATGCGGAACGCCGCCGCCGGGAGGTGGCGGATCGGCAAAGGCGGGAAGCCGAAGCAGCAAGGGAAGCGCAAGAGCAGGCTCGCCTCGCCGCCGAGAAGCAGCGGGCTGACGAAGAGGCATCGCGCCAGCGCGAGATTGAGGCAAGGGAACGGGCGGCGCGCGCCGAGGCGGCCCGCCTCGAGGCGGAAAGGCGCGCTGCCGAAGTCCGGCGGTTGGCGGAGGCAGCGCGCGCGCAGGAAGAAGCCAAGCGGCTTGCCGAGGAATCAGAGAAGGCCGCAAGAAAACTCACGGCTGAGGACGAAGAAAAAAAGCGCGAAGAGGCGAAGCGGCTTGTCGATGAGGCTGAGCGTAAGGATGCCGAGCGCAAGCGACGGGCTGAAGAGCAAGAAGAGCTCAGGCGAAATCCAAAATCAGAGCAGCAGCGAGAGAAGGAGGCCGAGATCCGCCGCAAGGATGAAGAAGTGCTTGCACAACAAGCGGAGGCCGAGCAGCTCGCTTCCGATCTCGAACGGCGCACCGATCGCCCGATGCCCGTTGATCCTCCCAAGGGTCTTTCTCCAGAGGCTTTGGAGGCGGAGGGGAGCGAACAGGCTCCCGCCGAGTCCGTTTCGGAGCCGACAAGAAAGGGGAAGAAGGACTTGCGGCCCTCCGAAGGCAGCGCCGAAGAGCCCTCTCCTCCTGATGCTGCCCTCGAAACCGTTCAAGAGAGCCCCCGCGTGTGCCGCATCGGCAAGACCAAGCGCCGCCGGCGCTCGATCAGCTATGTCGTGAAGCCGGGCGACACCCTTTGGTCGATTTCGCGCCGATACCTCGGCCGCGGAGCCCGTTATCCAGTGATCTTTCGCGCCAACAGAGATCGCCTGCACGATCCGGACTTTCTCCTTGATTGCCAGCGGATCGTGGTGCCCAGAAAGAAACGGCCCCGTTAGGTGCGCGACGTGAGCAAGGAGATTCGGCCGGGACAAAGAGGCCGCGGCCGCATTTGCCCCCTGGCCAGCCGAGGGGGGAAGTGGGTAGCTTTGGGCTTGAATAGCGCGGTGGCTCCCCCATGTGTTGGTGCATGGGGTCCGCTGATGCAGCCTCATTGACCGCCAACCCAACGGATTTCATGACCTCGAGCACGCCCACGATTCCGGTTGCCCGCAGCTTGACCAAGGCGAGGACCGGCCCGGGCGGAGCCAGCTTAGGTGCCAAAACCGATCACTGGACCGTATTTCGCGGTCTCGTGCCTTTCATCTGGCCGGAGGGGCGTCCCGATTTGCGCCTTGAGGTCGTCATCGCCTTCGGCGTCCTCTTTCTCGCAAAACTGGTGACGATCGCAGTTCCGATCGTCTTCAAGTCAGCAACAGATCTCCTGGCTGGCGCGGGCCCCGGACAGGCGGGATCACTGACGCCGGAAACGGCGGCATTCGCAGCTACAGCGCTCATACTCGCCTACGGGTTCGGACGCGTCATGATGATGGTTCTGAACCAGGTCCGCGACGTACTGTTCACAAAGGTCGGCCAGCATGCCGTTCGTCAGATCAATCTGCGTACGTTCGAGCACCTGCACAAGCTCAGCCTGCGATACCACCTTGAGCGGCGAACGGGCGGCTTATCGCGCATCATCGAACGCGGCACGCGCGGCGTCGATCTCATCTTGCGCATGGGGATCCTGCAGCTCGCACCCACGGTACTGGAACTCGTGCTCGTTTGCGCGATCCTCTTCTACTACTTCAACTGGACCTACGTTTTGATCGTGCTCGCAACGGTTGCCGTCTATCTCTGGTTCACATTTGCCGCCTCTGAGAAACGCATCGCCATCCGACGCGAAATGAACGAGAGCGATACCGACACCAACACCAAAGCGATCGACAGCCTGTTGAACTTTGAAACCGTCAAGTACTTCGGCAATGAGGAGGTTGAGGCGGCGCGCTTGGATGCTTCCATGGCGCGCTACGAGAAGGCCGCCATAAAGACCTACTACTCGCTGGGCACGCTTAACTCCGGACAATCGCTCATCTTCACGACCGGCATGACAATCGTGATGTGGCTTGCGGCGCGCGGTATCTGGGCTGGAACACACACCATCGGCGATTTCGTGATGATCAACGCCATGATGATTCAGCTCTACGTTCCGTTGAATTTCATGGGCATGGTGTACCGCGAGATAAAGCAGGGCCTGGTCGACCTC
>CAZSNH010000172.1:0-6373 GCA_964607855.1 uncultured Hyphomicrobium sp.
AACAACCTCGACTTCAAGGAGGTCATTCATGCGCTTGAGAGCCTGGGCGCCGAAGTCTCCAACAAGGCTGGGAATCGGATTGGGATTTCCCTCAACGGCCGCTCTGTCGCCCTGACGCATGCACACCATGACCTGCCAAAGGAAGAAGTCATGCAGGTGCGTAAGTTCCTCGTGAGCTGCGGCATCAGTCCAACTCAATTTCCCACCTGAGTAACGCCAAAAAGGGCAAAGGCTCTCAACGGTCAAACAATTGAATCGCAGATAGAATTCCCTGTTATTGAGCGCCATGTTGAGGGCCGGCGCACACGTCTCACCGCCTTACGTGGGAAAGCGAATGCCAACGCCCGAGCCTGGGGGCCCTTGCGGAACATGATGTGAACGTGTAGTGTACATTCATGTTTTGTTTATGCCCGCGATGACGAAAAACCTTGCTCGCGAGCGCCGTAAGGGGGATGGGCCGATAACGCGCCTCCCCCGCAACCCGGAGGCGACATGCTGACCCAGAAGCAGAAGGAACTCCTGCTCTTCATCCACGAGCGTATGCAGGCCGAGGGCGTGCCCCCTTCTTTCGATGAAATGAAGGATGCGCTTGATCTCAAGTCCAAGTCCGGCATTCACCGACTCATAACAGCACTCGTCGAGCGCGGGTTCATCCGCCGCCTTCCTCACCGCGCCCGCGCCATCGAAGTCATCAAGCTTCCCGAGGGTGCGGGAGGCGACAGCGCAAAGCGAGGCGGCTTCCAGCCCACCGTCATCGAAGGCAGCAAACTGCGCTCTCCCGATATTTCCCTTCCGCCTGCCCATGTGATCGACAGCCGCACGGTCTCTGTGCCCGTCATGGGCCGCATTGCCGCCGGCGTCCCAATCAGCGCCATCCAGGAACATTCTCACGACATTGCCTGTCCGCCTGATCTTCTCACCAAGGGCGAACATTTCGCACTTGAAGTGAAGGGCGATTCGATGATCGAGGCCGGCATCCACGACGGTGATACCGTCATTCTCCGCCGCTGTGACACGGCTGAAAACGGCGACATCGTCGTGGCCGTCGTCGAGAAGGAGGAAGCCACCCTCAAGCGGCTCCGCAAGAAGGGCTCTACAATCGCGCTCGAGGCCGCCAATCCGAATTTCAAGACGCGCATCTTCGGGCCTGATCAAGTCGACATTCAGGGCCGTCTTGTCGGGCTGATCCGGCGTTACTGATGAGCCTCACTCGTGGCCTGAAACCCGTCTTCTACTTCGGGCCGCAGTTCGGCTTCTGAGGCCGCTTCCCGTTGGGCGGAGGAGGCAGCAGATCCAGCGCGGGATGATGTCTTGCCCTTCACCTCAATCCCCGGCACTCCAGGACCTGGGCGGTACCTCGGCTTGCGCGCCCATGGCCGCTCCCCTTCTTCTGCGATGACCGTGGCAAGTTCGATTATGCCCTCTTCCGAAAGGCGGAGCGCATGCGTCCCACCCGCCTTGAGCCGCTTTTCGTCGAGAATCGCGCGCGGGCCGTGGCATCCCTGAGGCACAGAATAGGCTGCAACCAGAATAGCGGCCGCACCGCAATCGTCATCCAGACTTGCAGGATGCTTAGAGACAGCCAGTATCCCGGCCCGCGTCCGGATGTGGCAGCCCACGTCATCGCAGCGGAAGCTCTTGCTGGATTTGGCCGCCGAAGGCGAACGGCCATCTCCGTCCTGCTCGAGCCAGCGTGAAAGCTCGAAATCCGAAGCGCGGTTAGCAATAGCGGCCAACTGGCCGTTCTCGGCTCTCACGGCAACGAGCTCTCCGCCACGTCCGATGAGGACATCAGGAGGACTGTAGAGAAGGGGCGCCGAAGCCACGCCAATTGCGGAAACCGCTACACCGGCGAACCGCCAACGGCCATGCCAAAGGGCGAGCCACAGGCCGCCGCCAGCCATCAAAAGAAACGAGAGAAAGGGAATCTGGGCCACGTGGACCACGGCGCCCGGCAGGCTTGCGGCCCAATAAGCGCAGCGAATGACCGCCTCGATGCCCTGGCCCATGATCGCGAGTGGGGCTGTCTCGAGCCCCAAGGGCATCAACACAAATGTCAGGAGGGCGGCCGGCATTATGACGAAATTACAGACTGGAATGGCAATCAGATTGGCAATGAGGGCAAACTGCTGGCTCGTATGGAAATGATAGGCCGCGAAAGGCGCCACCGCCACGCCGGCAACAATCGTCGTCAAAAGAATTCCGCCGAAGAAAAGAAGTGGCCGAAAGAGGATCGAACGCTTCTCCCCAGAGTGAAATGACCGCCTGTCGCGGATCCATTCGTAGACGGCAACGAGACCGATCACAGCGGCAAACGACATCTGAAAGCCGGCATCCAGGAGACTCTCAGGATAAAGTGCAAGAATGACGAGTGCAGCCAGTGCCACATTTCGCATGGCGATTGCCGGCCTGTTGATGAGGACAGCGAAGAACATGATCGCGATCATCAGATACGAGCGCTGCGTGGCAAAGGCAGCGCCTGAAATGAGAAGATAAAGAGAAGCGGCAATAAGAGCGCTCACGGCCCCCCACTTCTTGATCGGGTAACGGAGCGCAATGGGCGGAAAGAGCGCCAAAATGAACCGCACCGCATAGAACACGGCGCCTGCCATCACCACCATGTGCAGTCCTGAAATCGACAGAATATGAAAGAGGCCTGAATTCCGGAACGCATCGCTCGTATCTTCTGAGACGCCCCCTCTCTCGCCCGTAATCAATGCAACAGCGATCGCCCCTGTTTCGCCCGGCAATACCTGTCGGACCCGCGAGCTGATCGTCCGCCGCAAACGCTCGACCCGCGCACGCCATGGGATGGATCGGCTGACGTCAGCCTCTTCCGTCACGATGCGGGCTGGCTGAAGAGCGAAGCCCACCGCACCGATTTGCTGAAACCAGGCCGTGCGTGCGAAATTATACCCGCCCGGCCGAACCGGTTCCGCAGGCGGCGCGAGGCGTGCTTTGAATTCGATCGTGTCGCCGGGTAAGAGGCCGGGAGTTACCGCAATTGTGCGGATCCTCGCCCGCCGCGGCAGCTCAGCGGGCTGCAGATCTCCCAAGCGGTCCAAACGCAGAGTAATCCGCTCGCCTCTGCCCGGTCGCGGCTCGATCTGCTCTACACGCCCGCGCACTTCGACCGCGCGATACGATCTTTCAAGGACTGGCGCGGCTACCCACTCTGATCGCACCTTCGCTAGCGTAAAGCCGGCGGATAGTGCCGCCATCACAGAGCAGACAAGCGCCGCTCCACCGGCGCGCGTCATCAGGCGGAAGACGACGGCGGCAACGAATAACCCGAGCGCGGCAATGAGCGGCGGCTCCCACGGGAGCAGGAAGTAGAGCCCGATCCCCGCTCCCAAGACCACGGGCAGCCAATTGACCCAACGGCTCCGTTCCTCCTCAATTGCCAGCCCAAAGTCCCGTAGCAGACGCCCTAAAGCGCCTCGCGGCGCGGCTTCCGCCTCGGCTTCGCATTCCGCGAACCGGTCATCGAAAATGCTACGGCCCGTGGCTGTTATGACACCCACCAACGCCCCACAAAGACCCCTTACCCGCCCGTGCCGCGTGTGCTACATCGCGGGCACGTTTTTTCACCCACAGAATGCTTAGATCACGTCCCATGGCTCAATCGAGAACGAGCGCAGGCGGTAAACCCGTCGTGCGGTTCGCACCATCTCCCACTGGATTTCTTCACATCGGGGGCGCCCGCACGGCCATCTTCAACTGGCTCTACGCCCGCCACACGGGGGGTAAGTTCCTGTTGCGCATCGAGGATACCGACCGGGAGCGGAACAATCCCGAGGCCGTGGCAGCCATCATCGAGGGCCTCAAATGGCTCGAACTCGACTGGGAGGGCGAACCCGTTTCACAATTCGCGCGTGCCCCCCGGCACCGTGAAGTCGCAGAGGCACTCCTCTCGAAGTCCGCTGCCTACAAATGCTACCTCACAGCGGAAGAGCTCGACGCCATGCGCAAGATGGCCGAAGCCGAGAAACGCCCGCTGACGATCCGCTCGCCCTGGCGCGATAAGGATCCAAAGGACGCACCGAGGGGCGCCCCATTTGCGATCCGGCTCAAAGCTCCGCGCGATGGAGAGACCGTTGTCGATGATAAGGTGCAGGGGCGCGTCGTATTCGCGAACAAGGACCTCGACGACCTCATCATCCTCCGGAGCGACGGAAACCCGACCTACAATCTCGCGGTCGTCGTTGACGATCATGACATGGGGGTCACTCATGTTATCCGCGGCGTCGATCACCTGACGAACGCGGCGCGCCAGACGCAGATCTATCGTGGAATGGGTTGGGACGTTCCCGTGTGGGCCCATGTTCCCCTGATCCACGGGCCGGACGGCGCCAAGCTCTCCAAGCGTCATGGCGCCCTTGGGGCCCAGGACTATCGGGCCATGGGCTATCTGCCAATTGCCCTTCGCAATTACCTTGTGCGCCTCGGATGGAGCCACGGCGACGATGAAATCATGTCGACCGAGCAATTAATCGAGTGGTTCGACATTTCCGACATCAACAAAGCGGCTGCGCGCTTCGACATGAAAAAGCTCGAGGATCTCAACGGTCACTATATTCGCTCCTCGACAGACGCCGAGCTCGTGCGGCGCATCCGCGAACTCTTGCCTCTCGTTGAGGGTGGCCCCGACATTGCCGCCAAGCTCGACAAGGAAGATCGCTGGGCGAAGCTTGCCGCTGCCATGCCTGGCCTCAAGGAGCGAGCGAAGACTTTGCGCGAGTTGATCGATGGCGCCCAGTATCTGGTGACCGAACGGCCCTTGAAGCTCGACGATAAGGCCGAGAAGATCCTCGATGCGGAGAGCCGGAAAATCATCGGAGCATTGCTGCCGAAACTTTCGGCTGCACCCAAGTGGCAGGGGGCCGAGCTCGAGACTGTCGTGCGGGATTTTGCCGAAGAAACCGGAGCCAAACTCGGTAAAGTGGCGCAGCCGTTGCGTGCTGCGCTCACCGGCCGCTCCGTTTCCCCTCCTGTGTTCGACGTGATGGCAGTCCTGGGGCGGGACGAAACGATCGCACGCTTGCAGGATCAGGCGGCTTAACTTTCTGTCCCTCTCGCCGAGACCATCACCCCCAAGAGATCCGGGCGAAGGCGGACAGCTTTAGGCATGTGGCAGGCGCGAAATGGCGCCTCGGCCGGCACACCCTAAGTTGCATAGCAATATCAATCGACTTTGTACCGATTGTCGGATTTGCACGGTGGTGTATAGTGCACCGCAACAAGCCGATCCGGCGCCCCCATGAAGAGGTACGGGATATCCTAGGTCTGCCGCCAAAGCCTATTCATCGGTCCGAGGAAAGACGCCATGAGCATTCAGGACAAGAAAATGACAGCCGCCTCCGGAGGCAAGACCGCCACCCTCATCAGGGATGGCGCGAGCTTGGAGCTGCCGATCCGCTCGGGCAGCATCGGCCCCGACGTAATCGATATCGGGAATGTCTTTCGCGACACGGGGATGTTCACCTACGACCCTGGCTTTACCTCGACGGCAAACTGCTCCTCGCGCATCACCTACATCGATGGCGAAAAGGGCGAACTCCTATACCGCGGATACCCGATTGAACAGCTTGCCGAGCATTCGAACTTCCTCGCCGTCTGCTATCTCTTGCTCCACGGTGAGCTGCCGAGCAATGACGAGTTCCGCGCCTTTCGCAGGACGATCACGCACCACACGATGGTGCATGAGCAGATGACGCGGTTCTACACCGGATTCCGGCGCGACGCCCACCCCATGGCGGTCATGGTCGGCGTGGTCGGCGCGCTTTCTGCATTCTATCACGACTCAACCGACATCAATGATCCCGAGCAGCGTGTCATTGCCTCGAACCGCATGATCGCGAAAATGCCGACGATCGCGGCCATGGCCTATAAGTATTCAATCGGCCATCCGTTCATCTACCCGCGCAACGATCTCGACTACACATCGAATTTCCTGCAGATGTGCTTCGCAATTCCGTGCGAACCATACATCGTCAATCCCATTGTTTCGCGCGCGCTTGACCGCATTTTCATTCTTCACGCCGATCACGAGCAGAACGCCTCGACGTCGACGGTGCGCCTTGCAGGCTCATCAGGCGCCAATCCCTTCGCGTGTATTGCCGCCGGCATTGCCTGCCTCTGGGGACCAGCGCATGGCGGCGCCAATGAAGCCGCTCTCAATATGTTGAGCGAAATTGGCACCGTCGATCGCATCCCCGAATACATCAAGAAGGCCAAGGACAAGACCTCTGGTGTGCGCCTGATGGGCTTCGGTCACCGTGTGTACAAGAATTACGATCCACGCGCCAAAGTCATGCAGAAGACCTGCCACCAGGTTCTCGATGCCCTCGATAAGCGCGACGAACCGCTTCTC
>CAZSNH010000173.1:0-6364 GCA_964607855.1 uncultured Hyphomicrobium sp.
GATCCTGCGCCTCCTCTCCCATGCCGACAATTCCTCCCGAGCAGACTTTTATCCCGGCCTCTCGCACGCGGGCCAGCGTATCGAGACGGTCGGCGAACGTGCGGGTCTTGATGATCTCCGAGTAATAGCGCTCGGAAGTATCGATATTGTGGTTGTAATAGTCGAGGCCGGCACCCCGCAGGCGTGCGACGTCTTGATCCGAAAGCATTCCGAGTGTCATGCATGTTTCCATGCCAAGCGCCTTGACCCCCTCGACCATGGCCACAATTGCATCCATGTCGCGGTCCTTTGGGCTGCGCCAGGCTGCTCCCATGCAATATCGGGTTGCGCCACCCGCTTTGGCTCTGCGAGCTTCGGCAAGGACGCGCTCGACTTCCATTAGCTTCGAGGCCTTGAGACCGGTCGCATGATGGGCCGACTGACTGCAATAGCCGCAGTCCTCCGCACAGCCGCCCGTCTTGATCGACAGGAGGCGGCTCATCTGAACCTTGTTGGCGTCGAAATTCTGCCGGTGAACGGTGGCGGCGCGAAAGACGAGATCGTTAAATGGCAGATCGTAGAGCGCCTGGGCTTCGGCGCGCGTCCAGTCGTGGCGCACCTCCCCATCCTTTCGCCCACGAAGAGCCGCCAACTTCCCATCGCTGCTGGAAGGCGAAAGCACGTCCATTTAGGGGCATCTCCATTGCCGGCCTGTCCGGGGCACGGCCCGGTCCAGGCGTTGTGCTACGCCAAATCCCTGGCGACAAGAGCAAAAATGCCGCCAGCACCGCTTGTTTCAGGATAGACACTTGAACGGGCGCAAGTAAGGTGCCGCCCGGAGTCCGGCTAGGCTCGAACAAACGGAAGAAACCGGCCGAGGAGAGGCCTAGACGCCGATCTTTCCGCCACCTTTTCGGGTAATCGCAACGACGCTTGGGCGCGGCGGCATGTCCGGTTTGAAATCGGGCCACCGGGTAATGGGATCGTCGAACGTCGATTGCGATTTGCCCACGTCGTCCTCGGTCACTTCGCCCGGATGCTGGACGGCCACGAACAGCGTTTCCATGTCGGGCGTAAAGCATGGGCCGCACAATTCGGCTCCAACGGGCACTTGGAAGAAACACTTCGCAGTTCCGCGTGCGGAGCCTTCTGTTTCGATCGACCACAGTCCGTCCTGGCGGCCGGTCCCATCAACCGAATTTCCGTCGGTCGCGATCCACAAACGGCCCATAGCATCGAATGCACAGTTGTCCGGCATGCCGAACCAACCCTTGGCCGATGTCTCCGGATTGAAGGTGGCACCGATGCTCGCCACCTTGGGATCGCCGCACTTGACCAGAATATCCCAGCGAAATGTGCGGGCGGCGTGATCGCCGTCTTCAGGCGTGATTTCGATGATGTGGCCATGCTTGTTGTTCGGCCGCGGGTTGGCGGCATTGATCCCCTTGGTGCCGCTTTCTTCGCGCTTGCTATTGTTGGTCAGCATCACATAAACCCTGCCGGAAGATGGGCTCACTTCGACATCCTCGGGCCGGTCCATTTTTGTTGCGCCCAACAAATCGGCGGCGAGCCGGGCATGGATCACCACGTCTCCCTGATCCTTGAAGCCAAATTGCTCGGTGAGCCACGGGCTCGCCCCATGCACAAGGGGGAGCCATTCGCCCGAGCCATCCGGATTGAACCGGGCAACCGAGAGCGTTCCCTGATCGAGAATGTCCCTATTGGCAGAAGGCCTCTCGAGATCGACTGCAGCTTCGGTGACGAACCGGTAGACATAGTCGAAACGTTCGTCGTCTCCCTGGTAGACCACGAACCGGCCATCCTTATTGATGATGTTGCCGGCCCCTTCATGCTTGAAGCGGCCCATGGCCGTGCGCTTCACGGGAACTGAAGCGGGATCGAAGGGATCGATTTCCACAACCCATCCAAAGCGATTGGCCTCGTTGGGCTCTTTCGCCATGTCGAAGCGGTCATGAAACTTGGCCCAACCCTGCTTCTCGGCTGGCAGACCATAGCGCTCGAAGGCGCGCGCATCGGAATGCGATTTCGCAGCATCCTTGCCCCAGAAATAGAAGTTGAAGTTCTCCTCGCACGTGAGCCACGTGCCCCACGGCGTAATGCCGCCCGCGCAGTTGTTGAGCATGCCCTTCACTTTGGTGCCTGTGGGATCCGCAGACGTTTTCAATCGACTGTTGCCCGCAGCAGGCCCCGAGATACGCATCTCCGTTTCAGCCGTGATCCGTCGCGTGTATTTTGAATCTGTTAGCACGGTCCATTTGCCGCCAATTCTTCGAACTTCGAGAATGGAGCCGCCATGCGCCATCATTTCGACGCCAACGACATTGGCTGTCGTGTTGGCGAAAAAGACCTCCCTGTCGCTCTGCTCGGGCAGGCCCGGAAACATGAGCTCCTCGTTGGTGTACTCGTGATTGACGACGAGCAGCCCGTGATCCGAACGGCCGTTGATCGGCAGGTAACCGAGAAAGTCGTTATTGTAGCCGAATTGGCCGGCCTGCGTTTCAGCGGTTGCCGTCTTGGGATCGAAGGCAGGTGAATTGGAGAACAGCGGATCGCCCCAGCGGATCAGGACTTCGGCATCATAGCCTTCGGCAACATGATGTGTTTCATCAGGGGCCACATCGAGTTCCCGGAATCTAAATGGAGTTGCCGGTTCGGTTGCCCACGCAATCGAGGCATCCGACATAACCGCACTGATTGCACTCGCGGCGAGCGCGCCACGCATCACTTCGCGCCGTGATAAGCGAACCGCGATCACCTCTCCCAGTGTAGGATTGGCGGACGCATTCGAACCACGATCCTCCAACGTCTCGAAAAGTGCTGAGCGCGATACGAACACTGCTTGAACCTCATGTCGATGGTGTAGACCGATTGGCAAGGGCGCCCTAAAAAAAAACGCACCATACGACCCTGCCACTCGCAACTGAGACAACGAGTGTTTCAGAGCCATGACGGAGCACATGATGTCGCAACATCTGTCCCCCCGAAAAACAGTCTCAATCACCAAACTAATTTGCGCAAAAGATGTCTGAAAAGCGATTAGGTACATTTGCTTAGACCTAACCGCACTTCGCGAACTTCATGGTAACGAAGCGCGAGATCGGGTAAAAATAACAGTCAAATTCACGGCAACTTCTTGCGCCCTTCGCTCCTGCAGCGATCGTCGCGAGGACTGCGTTATTGCAGTCATCGTACGGCTGCACTTCGCCTCGGCGTCATCGGGAAAAGCGCGGCCGAAATGACAAAAAAACTCGAGTCCGAACTGGCAGCCCGCCTAGAGTCCCTGGAGCTCCTGAAGCTCAAAGGATACTCGGCGCATGCCCTGGAGGAAGGTGGAGTGCTCCTCGAACGTTGGGGACATGCGCGCGGCGTCTGGCAACTACAGTCCAAGGGTTTCAGCTGGACTCCAGCCGGTTACAACGCGCCCCTTTGCTATGTCGACGACGTCGAAGCCGCCGTCCGATTCACGATCATCACAATAGAGAAAATGTAAGCGCGGCTCTGACTATTTTGTCAGTTCTGGCTTTTCGCAGATCGTGGCAGCACCATGAACGGCACGCCATCCTCGCGAAGCGCGCGAGTCTCCTCTACGGTCGCCTCCCCGTAGATTGGGCGGCTGTCAACTTCGTTGAAATGAATCTTACGCGCTTCATCGGCGAACCGCCGCCCCACGTATTCGGCATTTGCTTCCACTTCGAGGCGAATTTTTTCGAAGAACGCAATAACCTGCTGACGCTCTTCGTTGCGTCGTGCGTCGGCCGCGCTCAGGGATGCGATACGTGGGGCCATGATGGCCTTCGAAATCTCATGGGTTCCGCAGATGGGGCAGCTCAAATGCCCGTTGGCGGCCTGACTTTCATAAGCGTTGCTGTTTTGGAACCAGCCTTCGAACTCATGACCGGCCTTACAGACAAGGGCGTACTTGATCATGGCTGGATTACCCGGTTTCGGATGCTTGCATTTTTCTTCAATTTGAAATCCCGATCGTGACGCAAGGACGGTACACGTGCGCGCACGTCTTCGACCAGATTATATCGAATATCACCAAAAATGACTGAAGGCTGAACGCCTGCTTCCGCCAGAATTTCGCCCCATGGTGAAATAATGAGGCTATGCCCGTAGGTTTCCCGGCCATGCTCGTGCCGCCCGCCTTGCGCTGCTGCAAAGACGAAACATTGGGCCTCAATGGCGCGCGCGCGCAGCAGCGCGTGCCAATGGGCTTCGCCCGTCATCCGTGTGAAGGCGGCGGGCACTGCCAAAAAAACAGCTCCACCTTTGGCGAGCGCCCGGTATAGCGAAGGGAAGCGAAGATCGTAGCAGATCGTCATACCCAGGCCGCCCCATGGAAGGTCTGCAACAACTGCGGCATCTCCAGGCGCGTAGTTGTCGCTTTCGCGATAGCTTTCGCCCCCTGGCAGGTCGACGTCGAACATATGGATCTTGTCGTAACGGCCCACGACGGCGCCACTTGGCGAGATCAGGAAAGATCGGTTGGCTGCTTTTGAGGGGGCCGCACGAACCGGCATCGACCCGATATGCAGCCAAATGGAAAGGCTCTTTGCAAGATGCGCGAAATGCGTGAGCGCTTTGTTTCCTTCCTCCGGCTCGATGACGGAGAAAAGCCGCTCGCTGCCGAGATCCATGAAGGTCGTGACCTCGGGCGTTTGCACGTAGACAGCTCCGCCTGACGCTGCCTCCCGAATGAGAGCTGTGGCATCGCGCACGTTCTTTTCCACCTCGCGCCCGGAGCACATTTGCACCAGCCCAACGCGGAAGGACTCTGATGTCTTCGATTGTGCCATTCCAGCCATACCCGAACTCGCAGCTCGTGGCGCTCGTCAGGAGCGCAGCAGTCCGTCGAGCTTGCCGGAACGCTCGAGGCAATGAAGATCGTCGCAACCTCCGACATGGGTCTCACCGACCCAAATTTGAGGCACCGTGTTGCGCCCCCCTGCCTTTTCGCGCATGGCCGAGCGCAAGTCAGCCTTACCCGTTACGTCAATCTCGTTGAAATCGACACCCTTATTGCGCAACAGTTCCTTCGCCATGTGGCAGTAAGGGCAGAGACTGGCAGTATAGATCGTAACCTTCGCCATAGTTATGATGAGAGCTCGTTAGCCCGCGTAATCCGACGCTGAAATTAGCGGCTGATCGTGGCAGAGCAATAGTATCAATGCCACAGGCCACAAGAATGACGGCTAAATATCCGTCAGACGGTCGTTTGCAGCGGATCGACCACCATCGCCAGCGCCAAAATGTCCACCCGGCGGGCACCGGCTCTTTTCAAAACTGTGGCCGCCGCATCGACTGTGGCCCCGGTTGTAATGATATCGTCTACGACTACGACGTTCCGTCCCTCGATCGCAGCCCGTGCCTCCGAGGGGCACCGAAAGGCACCTTTGACGTTCATACGTCGCTCTGCGCGCGAAAGACCGACTTGGCTTTTCGTTCTACGTGTGCGCACGAGCCCGAAGGGGCAGTAGGTCTTACCACTCTTGCGCGCCAAGTCCTGAGCGAGCATGGCCGACTGGTTGAATTTCCGCCAGAGCAGTCTGCTCCGTGTGAGGGGGATGGGAACCAGGACATCGGCTTGCGCGACGAGGTCCTCTCCGGCACCGGCGAGCCAGCGGGAAAAGAGGCTGCGGAATTCTTGGCGGTCGTGAAATTTGAAGTCATGGATGAGGTCACGCATCACGCCATCGAAGACGGCAGCGGCGCGGGCCCGGTCGAAATTGGGCGGCTCGCTCAAGGCGGCGGCCGAAACATTACGCCCTGGTCCTGCATAGGGGAGCGGCAGTCCAAGGACGTCGCAAATGGGCGCCCGGATGAAGGTAATTTTCGACCAGCACGGCACACAAAGGGACTCGTAGGAACCGAGCGGCGCGCGACACGCGAGACAAATGGGCGGTAGAATGATCCGGGTGGCCCGGAGGCCCAGATTCTGGAGCTTCAATGACGCACGATGCCATGCCTGGCGGATTGGTCCGGGCTTCTGATCCCCATCCGCCTCTGGTTCTGTTTCTGTTATAGCCTCATGCTCCATAGCTGAATGCTACGCTGCTCCCCGGCGCGAGGCGAGACGAAACGATGGACGAAGCGCACAGAATTTTCGATCGGGATCTCCTGAGACGGCGCAAGGACCGTTTCGCCGCCACAGCCGGCAAGCACGATTTTCTGCTTCAGAACGCGACGCAGGACGTTCTCGACCGTCTGCTTCTCGTCAACCGCACCTTCCCCATCGTTCTCAACATCGGCGCCTACCACAGTCCGCGCTCCCTGGAGCTTTCCCGCATCCCAGGGGTGCAAAAAGTGGTCAACACTGAAAATTCGGCCATTCTCCTCGGGGCCGCCGGGGCAGTAGAGACAC
>CAZSNH010000174.1:0-6326 GCA_964607855.1 uncultured Hyphomicrobium sp.
TTTGTCGATCATGAAATAACCAGCAAAATCATCGTTGAATCTCTATAGCAGATCCTGGGGCAAGGGAGATCACCGAAGCCGGTTCATCCCCGCTCCCAGATTCGAACCCTGAGCGGGCGTTTTTCCCCAAAATTTCACCTCAATGCGCCAGTAGGCGTTTCGATAGAAACGAGCCGAAGATCAAATCCCAAGCCCGTGAGATGTGGTGTGCCGCAATGGAGACTTTGATGATCAAGCGCGTGATTGCCCTTGTTGCCCTTATTGCAATGGCGATTGTCGCGGGCGGCGCGATGCCGGTCGAAGCAGCTTCGAAATACGGCTGCTTCAAGGTGACAACGGACAATCTCAACATTCGGGACCGCCCCTACAGCACCGCTGCGATCATCGGAAATGCGGTAAAGGGCGAGATTCTTGAGAAGCGCAAGCTATGGTGCACGCCCCGCGGATACTGGTGTGCCGTCCGCCAAGGCCAGCTGGAGGGTTATGCGGATAAAAACTTCATGCAGAAGGTTCCCTGCCCGGATTGATGACCCAGGCGGCGGACCAAACGGTGATGTACGTCATCTCGAAAATCGCCGCGCTTCTCATTCAGCCGTCGTCGCTGGCCGTCATGGCACTCGCCTTTGGGCTATGGCTTTCACGCCGTCCAGCGGGCTCCATCCTCGGGCGGCGCCTTTCTGTCGGAGCGCTTCTCTTCCTGGTGATCGGGGGCATCGTTCCGATCGGCAATTGGCTCGTCATTCCACTTGAGCAGCGTTTCGCCGATGTAAAACCATTGAATGAAGGAGACGAGATAGCCGGCATTATCATCCTGGGTGGCTTCGAAGACGGATGGGTCACTGCTGGGCGCCACGGGCTGGCGATCAATGAAGCAGCCGAGCGATTGACAGAGGCCGTCCGTCTCGCCCACCGCTTCCCGAAAGCAAGGGTCGTGTTTTCCGGCGGTGTTGGGCTCGTCTTCAAAGAAGGTGTGGGTGCGGCAGAGCCGGTTGCCGAGTATTTGCGTTCGGTTGGCATCGAAGCGGCCCGCATCGCGACCGAGGGAAAGTCCCGCAACACGCGCGAGAACGCCCTTTACAGCAGGGAGCTCTTGCAGCCGCGGAGCGGCGAGCGCTGGGCACTTGTCACCTCTGCAGCCCACATGCCCCGTGCGATGGGTGTGTTCCGAACCCTCGGTTTTGAAGTGATGGCGCACCCGGTCGACTATCGTACGCGAAGCCCGGGCGATGCCTTTCGGCTGTTCGATTCCATGCCCAGTGGCTTTCAGCGTCTCGACATGGCCGCCAAGGAATGGATAAGCCTCGTCTATTACCGGCTCAGGGGATGGACGACCGCGCTCTTTCCGGCGCCATAGATTGATCGATTAGGGCTGCGTGCCCCCAGCGGGCTTCGCCTCGGTGCTCCACTGCGCGTCGGGCCTCAACTCATTGGCAAGATCGAGCGTCTTGCATCCTTTGGCCGCCAGCTGCTGATTGTAGGCTTCGAGCAAGGCACGGTCGCGCTGTTCGTCTCCATAGGGATAGCTTCCCGATGCCGATCCCCCCATGGCCGCCGTTGCCGAATGGAGCGATCGGGAGAGCTCCGACGTGTTGGTGCGCTTCATGCTGTCCTTGAGGGCAAGAATGCGGATTTTCATGCGCCCCGTGAGGCGTCCGCAGTCGGCAGACTTCTCTTCCTCACTCAATTGATAGCCGGAAGCAGGAGCAGCTGATGTTGAAGTGCTTGCGCCCGCTGCAGCCTTGGGCGCATCACCGGCAATTGCATATCCCTGCGGTTCAATGGAGGCGGCGCAGCCCGTTAGTGAGCAGGCCACAAGCATGGCCGCTGCCAGAACTCGCGCGCTCGGGATGGCTTTTCGCTCCACGGCCGGTCCAACTCTGCCCGCGTTCTCCCAAATAGGATCGCCAATGATCGAACGAGGCAAGACCATTGTCCCGATTCTTGAGCCGGGGCCCATACTCTGGATGGGGTTGCTTTCACCCGCTCTTAAGGGTTCAATGGCACTGAAACGCGTCAAGCTTGCGGCAGATTAATGAGGAATTCATGAGGGTTAGGCTACTCGGTCTCTCGGCTTTGATGTTTGCGGGTATGGCACTGACACCGGATGCAATTCGTGCAGCTGATGATGCCCCAAAGTCATATCGGTGCGAATTCAATAACGGGATATCAGGGAGCTATGATAGTGGCACCTTTACCTCAAAGGCGGGTTCCACGATCAAGCTTGTGATCGAGAATATCGACCTTGGGAAACAGAGCGCCGCTCTCCGCGCGGAAGGATCAGGCGGCGTAGGCAAGCTCGCCATTGCGCGCGCCATTGGCGCCAACCACTTCCTCGAAGTGGCAACCGAGGGTTACTGGAACATCACGACGATCTACGACATCGATCCCACTACAGGATCGAGCCCTGCCATTCATTCACGCCATTCCGCTATCCTGGGAAAACCACAATTTGCCCAGTACTCCGGGAGTTGCCGTCCGATGAACTGAAACGCAGCCATGTTGCTGATTTTGTGGATAGTGCATTGCACCGGTCATGCCTTGCGTGCAAATTCCGAATTTCCTTTCCGCTTTCGAGTTGAGCCGGCATGACACTGCATCTGATCAAGCTCTGCGTAGGTGCAACCTCAATCGAGGACCTCGCGACGTGGCAGGCCGAACACCGCGCGTTCAAGGGGAAGGGCGGCGTGCTCCGAGTCTTTCACACCACCTTTCAAACACCGAAGCGTCAAGAGGAACTCCTTGATTGCGGCTCTCTTTACTGGGTGATCAAGGGTGTGATCCAGTGCCGTCAGAGGCTCACGGGGTTCGAAGAGGGCACGAAGGATGACGGCTCGACCTGTTGCAAGCTCTTACTCGATCCTGAAATCGTCCCCGTGCGGCCGCAGCCGCGCAAGGCTTTTCAGGGCTGGCGCTACCTGGCTGCCGAGGATGCCCCCGTCGATCTCAAGGCGAGTCGCGCTGACGGATTGGCGCTCATGCCGCCCCAAATGCGCAAAGAACTTGCAGCCCTCTGTCTGATTTGACAAATCAGGTCTCGCATGCGCCGGCCGATTGTCACATCCATCATTCGCGAGCTACCCTCGTTCGTGCCTTTCGTGGGGCCAGAAACGTTGGAACGCCAACGCGGGCGCGCGTTCAAGGCTCGCCTCGGTGCCAATGAGAGCGTTTTCGGGCCGAGCCCGGTGGCTGTCCAAGCCATGGAAGCCGCCGCAGCATCTTCTTGGATGTATGCCGACCCCACAAGCTATGAGTTGCGTGAAGCGCTCGCCAAATTTCACGGTATTAGGCCCGAGAATATCGTCATCGGCGAAGGGATCGATGGTCTGCTCGGGATTTCGGTGCGGATTTTTGCGGATCCCGGCTCCGGTGTCGTGACCTCGGATGGCGCCTATCCGACGTTCAACTTTCACGTCGCTGCACAGGGCGCGCGTCTCATCAAGGTTCCCTTCCGCGACGACAAGGAGGATCTCGGCCCTCTCCTCGATCGCACGTTGCGCGAGCGGCCTCGCATTCTCTACGTCTCCAATCCGAACAATCCAATGGGATCGTGGTGGCGTGGGGAAGAGATCAAGCACCTCGTCGAACGTGTGCCGGAAGGCACAGCCCTTCTGCTCGACGAGGCTTATTGCGATACGGCGCCGCCTGAGGCGGTTCCCGATCTCGCCATCGATAATCCGCAACTCTTGCGATTCCGTACCTTTTCGAAGGCCTATGGCCTTGCAGGTGCGCGCATTGGATACGCAATTGGCTCGGCCGAAATGGTCGCCCACTTTGAGAAGTTGCGGAACCACTACGGCATCAACCGGATCGGGCAGATCGGGGCCTTGGCGGCACTTGGTGACCAGGACTATCTGGCGAGGGTTGTATCTCAGATTGCAGAGGCCCGTGAGCGGATCGGTGCCATTGCCCGTGCGAACGGACTCTTGCCCCTCCCGTCTGCCACGAATTTCGTCGCCATCGATTGCGGGCGCGATGGAGCCTTCTCGAAGAAGGTGCTCGAAGAGGTCATCGCGCGCGATGTCTTCATCCGCCGGCCGGGCGTTGCTCCGCTCGATCGCTGCATTCGCGTCTCTTGCGGAAGCGCAAACGATCTCGACTTGTTTGAGCGTGTCCTGCCTGAGGCTCTCAAAGCAGCAAGAGCCTAACTCAAACCGATGTTCAGGAAATTTTAACGCGTAATTTCAGCGATGGCCTCGCGCATCGCCTCGAAGATGCCGGGTTCCGACATGACATGACCGGCGTTGTTCACGAACGTGAGTGTTGCTGCGGGCCATGCGTCGGCTAGCGTTTGCGCCGCTGCGGGTGGGCAAAGGAGGTCATAGCGCCCCTGCACGATTGCGCCGGGGATATTTCTGATTCGTGCCACGTCGCGTATGAGCTGGTCTTCCGCGAGAAAGAACTTGTTGCGAATGTAGTGCGCCTCGATGATGGGTGTCGGAGGAACGCGAGCATCATTTCTGATGTTGGCGGAAATGCGCATCTCGTTGGGCGTCAACTCTGACAGCGCGCGCTCATAAGCATTCCATACCCGCGCCGCCTCGGTCTTGATCGCCAATTCTGGGTGGTTGAGCCGGTCTAGATAGGCGCCAAGGGGGTCCTTGCGCTCGAACTCCTCGAGATATGAGACCCAGTCTGCATAGAGCTCGGGGCGGAAGATTTGCGGACCGCGAAGGAAGGCCCATTCGATCTCCTGATCGGTGCCGAAGAAGACGGCGCGCAGTACAAGCCCTGCGACGCGCTCAGGATAAGCCTCGGCGTAGGCGAGCGCCAGCGTCGAGCCCCATGAGCCGCCGACGACGAACCAGCGCTCGATTCCGAAGTGGGTTCTTATCAACTCGATGTCGGCCACGAGGTGGTGCGTGGTGTTGGCTTCGAGCGAGAGGTAAGGGTAGCTCCGGCCTGCTCCACGTTGGTCGAATAGAAAGGCGTGATGCTGCTGCAGGTCGAACAGAAGGCGGTGATAGTGCTGTGAACCGCTGCCAGGCCCGCCATGAAGGAAAATCACGGGCGTTGCACCGCGTGTTCCCACCTCTTCCACATAGATCCAATGCCCATCGCCAGCCTCGATCATGCGGGCGTCAAAGGGCCGTGGCGGTTGTGGAGGATTATCAAGCACGGCTCAGGGCATCCGGGAACCCAGTTTGCGAATTGCGGCCACTTCGCGCGCCCATTCCCTTAACGGGCGAGCAGGAGCTCCGCCGTACGTTGCCCGAGGCGGGACGTCATCTATAACGCCGGAGCGGGCGGCAATCTGCGCCCCGCTTCCGATCGTGAGGTGATCCTTGACGGCGGTCGCGCCTCCGATGACCACGAAATCGCCAAGTGTCGTCGAGCCGGCAATCCCGCATTGCGCGACAATCACGCAATGCCTGCCAATCTGCACATTGTGTGCGATCTGCACGAGGTTGTCGATTTTGGTGCCCTCACCGATGACTGTGTCCCGCAAGGCGCCGCGATCGACGGCCGTGTTGGCCCCGATCTCGACATCATCTCCGATAAGCACTCTCCCGATCTGGGGAATTTTCGCATGCCCCTTGCCGCTCATCGCGAAGCCGAAACCATCATGACCGATGCGCACACCACCGTGAAGGATAACGCGATCCCCGATGAGGGTGTGAATGACGCTGGCGCATTGGCCGATCTGGCAGTCTCGGCCGATCACGACCCGGAAACCGATGACGGCGCCCGAAGATATGATCGTACCATCGCCAATTTGCACCTCCTGGCCGACAATGGCGCCGGGCTCGATGACCACATTCTTGCCGATGAGGGCAGTCGGATGAACGAAGGGAGAGTTGGAATTAGTCGCCGCAACGCGCTGGGTGTTCGCGGCGCTCGCGTAGAATAGCCCGATGGCTTGAGCGAACGCGCGTTGGGGCGTTTTGGTGATCAAGAGATGCGTTGCGGCAGGGGCGCGATCTGCAAATTCTGCGGCCACGAGGCAAGCCCCGGCATTCGTTCCCGAAAGCTCATGTGCGTACCTTTTGCTCTCAAGGAAGGAAAGGTCGCGGGGACCGGCCACTGCGAGCGGCTTTAAGTCGTGGATGAGATAAGAGGCGTCCGTCCCCTCAGGCATTTTCGCATCAAGGACTCTTGCGAGATGCCCGAGCGAGAGTGGTTCGCTGCGCTCGAAGAAACCAGGATGCGGCTCCATGAATGTCCTTTTTTGCGCTTACGGCCGGTGCGGCTTCAATAAGCATAGGCGCCTAATTGGATTCTGTCGCTTTATTTCGGCCTCTGTGCACGGCTTGGCCTGATCGGGAGGATTGGTAGGAGTTTACCGTAGAGTGCAAATTGTCGTGAGTGCATGTCCCGCCCCTCCTTTG
>CAZSNH010000175.1:0-343 GCA_964607855.1 uncultured Hyphomicrobium sp.
TTTTATATCCCTTTTCTCGTGGCACAGTGATGGCATAAACAAAAAATCTCCGGGGGAACCCCCGGAGATTTTACTTTTCTTACCGCTACTCAATGACCGTAGCGATGCCTCAGCCGAGGCGCTGCTCGAGCGCATTCAGCTCGTCCGAGAGCCCTTGTGGCAGCTTAGCGCCGAAGGTGCGGAAATGCTCACGAATGAGCGGCAGTTCGGCCTTCCAGCCGTCGCGGTCGACCTTGAGCAACTCGGCCATATCGTCTTGCGAAACGCTAAGTCCGTTGAGATCGAGCGCGCCTTCGGCCGGCAGCCGGCCGATCGGGGTCTCGACGGCAGCAGCCGTTCCGTC
>CAZSNH010000175.1:353-6311 GCA_964607855.1 uncultured Hyphomicrobium sp.
CCGTCACAGCGATCGAAGATCCACTTCAAGACACGGCTGTTTTCAGCATACCCCGGCCAGAGGAATTTGCCTTCGGCGCTCTTGCGGAACCAGTTTACGTAAAAGATCTTCGGCATCTTGGCCCCGCCCTTTTCACCCATGCGGAGCCAGTGTGCGAAGTAATCTCCCATGTGGTAGCCGCAGAAGGGCAGCATGGCCATCGGATCGCGGCGCAGCTCTCCGATCTGACCGGCCGCGGCGGCTGTCTTCTCCGAGGCCATAATGGAGCCTAGAAACGTTCCATGGCGCCAATTGAGGGCCTCCGACACCAGAGGCACCACGGTCGCACGCCGGCCGCCAAAGAGAATGGCATCGATCGGAACACCGTTCGGATCTTCCCACTCCTTGGCGATGACCGGGCACTGGCCAGCGGGCGCGGTGAAGCGCGCATTGGCGTGCGCAGCCGTGCGGCCCGAAGATGGCGTCCATTGCCGGCGCATCCAGTCGACGGCGTGCTGAGGCGGATTCTTGCTCATCTGCTCCCAATAGACATCTCCGGCGTCGGTGAGAGCAACGTTTGAGTAAATGCAATTGGCGCTCAGCGTCCGCATCGCGTTGAGATTGCTCTCGTTCGAAGTGCCCGGAGCAACGCCGAAGAAGCCGGTCTCAGGATTGATCGCATAGAGCCGCCCTTCGGGGCCGAACTTCATCCAGCAGATGTCGTCGCCAACCGTTTCGGCTTTCCACCCCGGAATGGTCGGGTTCAGCATAGCGAGGTTCGTTTTGCCGCACGCCGAAGGGAAAGCGGCTGCGATGAATTTCGAGCGGCCCTCGGGGTTCGTAAGCTTCAGGATCAGCATGTGCTCCGCCATCCAACCCTCGTCGCGGGCCTGAACGGAGGCAATGCGAAGAGCGTGGCATTTCTTGCCAAGGAGAGCGTTGCCCCCGTAGCCCGAGCCATAGGACCAGATCTCGCGCGTCTCGGGGAAGTGCGAGATATATTTGGTCTTGTTGCACGGCCAGGGCACATCAGCAGTGGTTGGCGTCGACAATGGATAGCCGACCGAGTGGCGTCCCCGAACGAAGTCTTCGCTATTGCCAAGAGCCTCGAGCACCTTGTCGCCAACACGCGTCATGATGTGCATGTTGGCAACCGCGTAGGCGCTGTCTGTTACCATGACGCCGATGCGCGCGATCGGGCTGCCGACAGGGCCCATCGAATAAGGAACGACGTACATCGTTCGGCCCGCCATCGATCCGTCGTAGAGCTTGAGCAGTGTCGCCTTCATTTCGGCTGGATCGAACCAGTTGTTCGTCGGGCCTGCATCGTCCTTGCTCAGTGAGCAGATGTAGGTCTGGTCTTCGACGCGTGCCACGTCGGCCGGGTCCGATCGCACCAGAATGGAGTTGGGCCGTTTTGCCGGATTGAGCCAGATCGCCGTTCCACCGTCGACCAGGATTTTCAGCATTTCCTGATATTCGGCCTTGGAACCATTGCACCAGCGCACGTTCTCGGGCTTGAAGAGTGCCTTTGCTTCTTCGACGAAGGCCAGCACTTTGGGGTTCTGCGTCCGTGGAGCAGAAACAGGTGTCATCACGTTCATGGCGTTTCCCTGAGGAGTGAGTTTGACTGCTTTTTGTTGACGGAGACCTTTTTGATGGGCGGGGACGCTACCATTGATCTTCGTGGGTCAGCAACAAAGTAGATCCTTGCCTCGCACACCATCCGCTTGAAGAGTGATTTACTGCATTTTCCGGGCCTCCTCGGCCATTCGAACGAGCTGTTGGCGAGCGGCTCCTGGCCCCGTGACCCTTTCGGCGAAGCTTAACCGTATGCCTTGCCCGGCGCCCACGATGTCTAATCCGGAAGGATCGATGCCGGTCATGCGCCAGCCTGATCCAGATTTCGAGGCAAGCCTCGTCGCATAGAGCGAAACCGCCTCCCGATGGTCAGCGTTCATGTGCTCTATGATGTCGGCCTCAAAGGGAGCGAGCAAATCCTGCCCCTGCTCCATAAACCCCATATCTTCCGGCGAGAGATCGACTATTCGTCCAAAACCGCCAACGTAATGGGCGCGCTCGACATGGAGCCGCATGAACGAGAAATCGGCGAAATTGGCATACATGGCGGCCGAGGGATGACGGGCCAAAAAACGGGCCCGCAAATATGAATCATCCGTGCGTTCGACATGCCCAATGAGGGTCACCCGCCCGCCCGCGAGCGGATCGCCGTCAGAACCCGTCCCATCGCACAAAAGGCTGGCCCTCGTGTCGCCTAAGAGGTTCTGGGTGTGGAGGGCGAGGCGGGAAATCAGCATGACGGGCATGCCTTCCGGCCCCGTTGCCAAGGTCACAAGAGAGACGTAGGGATGGCCGCTCGTGCGATCTAACGTCGCCAGCGAGGCCTTGAGAGCCTGGCGAACTAATTTGTTGGCAACCGATCCAGGAGTGTCGCTATCGGATCCGGAAACGGGCATATTCGTCTTTGAATTCATGGCCTTCTTTCTTATTCTAGAGAAGAGCCTGGGCTATTCAGGTGCTGTTCAGCAGCCAGGAGCGACAGTGCCTTTGCCACAATTGATCCAACATAGGGCAATAAAGCGCAATTGGAGCTTTAGGGCCTAACGAGGCGAGACATGAAGGAAAAGAGCACGATCGCGCTGGTCGACGACGAGCGCAACATCATTGGGCCCCTTGCAATGGCTCTTGAGGCCGAAGGCTACAAAGTCCGTACCTACAATGATGGTGCATCGGCCCTGGAGGCACTAACGGAGGACCCGGCCGACCTCGGAATATTCGACATCAAGATGCCGCGCATGGACGGCATGGAGCTGTTGCGCCGCGTCCGCCAACAATCGGACATGCCTGTCATTTTCCTCACCTCCAAGGTCGAGGAAATCGACGAGCTCTTTGGTCTCAAGATGGGCGCTGATGATTATATCGTGAAGCCCTTCTCGCAGCGCCTCGTCGTCGAGCGCGTGCGGGCCATTCTTCGCCGGTTCGCACCGAACAAGGAGGGCAGCGGAGCAAAACCCGAGGTTGCCCGCTTGCTCGAGCGCGGCAAACTCAAGCTCGACCCCGAGCGCCACACCTGCCATTGGGACAACAAGCCGGTCACGCTTACTGTCACGGAATTCCTTATTCTCCAGGCGCTTGCGACACGCCCCGGCGTGGTTAAGACCCGAGATGCCCTAATGGATGCTGCCTACGACGATCAAGTTTATGTTGACGATCGCACGATCGATAGTCACATCAAGCGCTTGAGAAAGAAGTTCAAGCAGGTCGACGACGCGTTCGACGTGATCGAGACCCTCTATGGCGTCGGCTATCGCTTCAAGGAAGTTTGATCGCTCGGACGCCTAAGGCGAACTGCCGGCGGGGCGTGGAGGCGTGATGGCGCTCGACACCGAGCGATCACCAGAGGCAGCGAACATGGACGGCCGCGAGTTCGGCCGTCTTTCCACGTTTCTACGTTCGATTGCCAATTCCGCACCGTCGAAGGACAGGCTTGGTGAGTGGATCCGCTCGCTCGCCATTTCGCGTTTTTTGTCTGCAAGCCTCCACCGGCGCATTCTCGCAGCCAACGTGCTTGGTCTGGCGATCATGATCGTTGGATTCCACATTTTCTGGCCGGAACAAGTATGGGTCATCGACGCCAAGCGAGATGCTCTGCGAACGCAGAGCGAAATCATCGCCACTGCCATTGCCAGAAACGCCACTGTTGACGAGGAAGGCGTATCAATTGAAACCGACACCCTCACCACTCGGGATCAGGCGCGCGTCCCATTCAGGGATGACGCCTTCGCAGCCTTTGAACTTTCGATCAGTCCTCAGCGTGTGGCTCCCATCCTTCGCCAGCTCATCCAGCCCACCAAGACGAGAGCAAGAATTTACGCGAAGGATGGCACCCTCATTGTCGATTCGGCAACGCTTCTCGCGCGCGGCCAGATCACGGGACCTGCACAGCCATCTCTCAAAGGCAGAGAACGGCCCAAAACGAAGAACTTCTGGACCAAGCTCACGGCCTGGCTGATCGACAAAGAGCTGCCGGTCTACACCGAGATTGGTTCTGCCAACGGCAATGCCTACCCTGAGGTGCGAACGGCACTTACGGGTAAACTCTCGGAGCTGATGCTGCTCACCGACAGAGGCGAGCAGATCGTCTCTGTTGCCGCCCCCATCAAGCGGCGAAACGCCGTGCAAGGCGTACTCCTGCTTTCCTCGCAGCCCGGCGAAATCGAGAAACGCATTTGGGAGGGCCGACAGGTTCTTTGGACACTCGCACTTACAGCACTTCTTGCCTCACTTATCACTTCGGCACTCCTGGCCCGCACCGTGTCTGGTCCGATGCGCCGGCTTTCAGAAGCCGCAGAACACGTGAGCCATAATATCAGTGCGCGTCAGGACCTGCCTGATTTCGGCGATCGAAATGATGAAGTCGGCCAGATGGCATCCGCCTTCAAAGCGATGACCGCCGCGCTCTACAGGCGCATCGAAGCCAGTGAGAACTTTGCTGCCGACGTTGCCCACGAGCTCAAAAACCCACTTGCCGCAGCGCGCTCGACCGCGGAAGGGCTGAGCTATGCCAAGACCGATACTCAGCGCGCCGAGCTAGTTCAGCAAATCCAGGGCGAGTTGAAGCGGCTTAATCGGCTCATTTCCGATGTTTCCAACGCCTCCCGACTCGACGCGGAGTTGGCCCGCCAGAAATTCCATCCGGTGGAAGTCACGCAGATCGTCGAAAACATCAATCTCATTTTCAAGGACATCCTGTCTGAGGATACACGTCGCGTCAGACACGTGACCGAGGCGCCCCCCTTCGAGGGCGCTTATGTCGTCAATGGCGACCACGGACGTCTCGGCCAAGTGCTGACGAACCTGATCGACAATGCGATCTCGTTCTCGCCAGAAAATGGCACGGTCACCATCCGCACGCGCCGGCGCGAAACTCACGTGGAACTCGCAGTCGAAGACGAGGGGCCCGGAATTCCCGAGGATCGGCAGAAAATAATCTTCGATCGATTCTACTCCGACCGGCCCCAGACGGATGCGCTGCGAGGCAAGAACTCTGGGCTGGGGCTTAGCATCTCGCGAGAGATCGTTACCGCACACGGTGGTGAGATCTGGGCCGAGAACCGTGTCGGCAGCGAAGGTTCGGACAAAGGAAAGATTCTGGGCGCACGGTTCGTCGTTCGGCTGCCGGGAGCCGTCCAGGGAAGCCGCGGAGGCACGACCCTTGGCCGGCGCGCCTAAACTCGTTCACGGCACGGCCATCGCGTGCGGGAGCTCAGCGGCACTCATTCGCGGACCATCCGGCTCGGGCAAGTCCGATCTGGCGCTTCGCTGCATCGGCCTTGCACCCACTGCATTGATCCCAGTTTCTGCCGTGCTCGTGTCCGATGACCAGGTGTTTGCAAGTGTTTTGGAAACCGGAATTGAACTTCAGGCCCCGGCGCCGATCCTAGGCAACATTGAGGTTCGCGGCTTGGGCTTAGTTGAGGTTCCCTATACGGAGCGAGCCAATCTCACACTTTTGGTTGATATCGTTGCACCCTCAGACGTGGTGCGTCTACCAGAGGACCGGACCGAGAGAGTGCTCGGATTCGAGATTCCTCTAATAACTATTGCTCCCTTCGAAAATTCAGCCCCGTTGAAGCTCCTTCTTGCGCTTTCAAGGGCCAGCTCACCACTGAAAGCCCCGCCCTGAAAGGCGCTTAAACAAAACCACTTGCGTCGCCAGCGAACAGTTGTAAGTCTCCCGCGCCAGCAGAACTTGATCCCCGCTGCGGAACAGGTGAATGGCCCCAGTTCCGGCATGCGGAAAGTTCGGTAGATAGGTTTCGTCGTCTTCGTCCACGGGAACGGCTCATCACGATGATAGGACTTGTGATCGTCACCCATGGTGGACTCGCAACCGAGTTCCGCAGCGCTCTCGAGCACATTGTAGGGGAGCAGGAGCAGATCGAGACCATTTCGATC
>CAZSNH010000176.1:0-2883 GCA_964607855.1 uncultured Hyphomicrobium sp.
TCGCACTGATCCTGCGTGAGAATTACGTCAGGCGCTGCCACCTTGAGGGCAGCGGAATCCACTGCATAAACCGCCAAGCCCTGCTCGACGAGGCTTTTTACAGCCCTGTCGATGTTGAGGCTGGACTGGCCGTCAACCCTGAATTTGGGCCGTGTCAGGGCCGGCAGGTTCAGGACATCGGGGGGCCAATCGCATTCGTGCGATCGCGCAACCTGATCGGAGCCCGCCCCAAGTGCATGCACGATTTCCGTCGCACTTGCGATGAGCGAGACAATGCGCACCGAGCACCCCCCGAACTGAAGTGGCTAGTTCCTCACGCCTTCGACGTGTAAGACCATCTCGACCTGTTTCGCCGACGGCCCAAGATCCTTCGTGATTCCGAAGTCTGCAAGCGTCAGAACCGTCGTTCCCGAAAAGCCTTCGCGCACGCCACCCCAGGGGTCTGGGCCCCCGCCGATCCGTTCGGCGTCGATCATGATAGCCCGGGTGACGCCGTGAAGCGTGAGCCTGCCCGCAATCTTCATCTTGCCCTCGTCAGCGGGCGTAATTTCGGTGCTGACGAAATTTGCTTTCGGAAATTTCGCGACATCGAGGAAGTCGGCGGAGCGGAGGTGCTTATCACGTTCAGCATGATTTGTGTTGACGCTCGCGGTATCGATCTCGACGGAGACTTTAGAGTCTGCCGGGCTCTTCTCGTCGTAGGTGAATTCACCGGTGAAGCGGTCGAAGCGGCCGGTCAACCAACTGAATCCCAGATGCTTGATGCGGAAGTTGATTGAAGCGTGCGCGCCTTTGGTGTCGATTACGTATTCGGCCGCCGTGGCTGGGGACGAGAACGCCGCGAGACTGGTTGCGAGTACAAGGGCCAGTGAGGTTGGCTTCATGAGGAAGTCTCCTAGTTGAAGGTTCGGGCCTTTTCATACTCGAGAAGAGCCAGACCACATGCGCGTCAAGATCGAACTCTTGTCGCAAAAATGGTGTTTCAGTGCGGCGGCCGTATGAAGGAGGGCCACAATCATGATGACGTAGGCCGAATATTTATGGATGAGGCCCGCCGTGTCTTCGAGATTATCCCCCGTCAAGACGGCAGGAACGGAAACGACACCGAAAACGTCGATGGGCTGGCCATCGGCCGTGGGGATGAGATAGCCAGAGACCATGAGGACGAGCATGAGCGGATAAAAACCCCAGTGAACGAGTGGAGCCAGCCGGCGCTCGAGAGGGGCCAGCTCGCTGTCGTCCACGCGAGGATTGGCGAGACGCCAGAGAAAGCGCGCCACGAGCAGAACGAGCAGCACCATGCCGAGGCTTTTGTGAACTTGGGGAGCGCTCGTGTAGTAGGGGCTGTAATAGTCGAGTTCCACCATCCACCATCCAAGCACGAAAAGGCCAATGATACCGGCTGCCATGACCCAATGAAGGAGCCGGGTTACGAGGCCATAACCCGTTGGCGCATCCCGCAAAATCATGGTGATTGAAACCTCTCGTGGCGTGCTCGGCCCGTTATTAGGTGGGCGCTCGAGGGGCCTGTTTCAAGGCGCACGCTATACGTCGAGATTGGCCACCGACAGGGCGTTTTCCTGAATGAATTCGCGTCGCGGCTCGACGACGTCGCCCATGAGCTTGGCGAAGATCTCGTCAGCTTCGGCAAGATCGTTGATCTTGACCTGAAGGAGCGTGCGCGCCTCCCGGTCGAGCGTGGTTTCCCAAAGTTGGTCAGGGTTCATTTCGCCGAGACCTTTGTAACGCTGAAGCGAAATACCTTTTCGCCCGGCTTCGTAGACGGCATCAAGGAGGCTCTTCGGCCCGAAGACCGGCACTGTTTCCGACTTGCGGCGCAGTTTGGCGCCCTTGCCATATATCTCGGCCAAATGCTTTTGCTTGTCGTGAAGGCGCCGGGCATCGAGAGATGCCAGCATGCCACGATCAAGGACGTGAGCCTCGGTCACGCCACGCACTTCGCGGCGGAATAAGAAGCCCTCGTTGTCGAAACGGCCCTGCCAGCCCTTCTCCGTTTCCTCGGCCTGAGCGTCGAGCAATTTTGCAACGGCGGCAGCTTGCTTCGTGGCCTTCTCGGCCGAGCTCGTGATCTCAGGGTCGAACAATCCGCCTATAGCCGCCTGCTCGACGACCATGCGAGAGTAGCGCGAATGCAGCTGCTCGATGGCCCCCGTGATTGCTCGCGCCTGATCGAGAATGTCACGCAGGTCCCGTCCCGCGCGTTCCTCGCCCCCGCCCAAGACGAGGACGGTTTCCTCAAGACCCGCGTCGATGAGGTAGTCTTCTAGTGCGCGCTGATCCTTGAGGTAGGTGCTCGATTTTCCGCGCTGAACCTTATAAAGGGGCGGTTGTGCGATGTAGACATGACCTTTCTCCACCAACTCCGGCATCTGGCGGTAAAAGAACGTCAGCAGGAGCGTGCGGATGTGCGCGCCGTCGACGTCGGCATCCGTCATGATGATGATCTTGTGGTAGCGCAGCTTCTCGATGTTGAAGTCGTCGCGAATACCGGTACCAAGCGCGCCAATGATGTTCGTGACCTGCTCGGAGGAGAGCATCTTGTCGACGCGTGCGCGCTCGACATTCAAGATCTTGCCGCGAATGGGAAGCACCGCCTGATATTCGCGCTTACGGCCCTGCTTGGCCGATCCACCGGCCGAGTCACCCTCGACGATGAAGAGCTCGGTGTTTGCCGCGTCCCGGTCCTGACACTCGGCCAAGCCACCCGGCAGCCTGAGACCGTCAAGGGCGCCCTTGCGGCGCGTAAGCTCGCGCGCCTTGCGAGCTGCCTCGCGGGCGAGGGCAGCTTCGACGATCTTGCCGACGATCGTCTTGGCTTCCTTGGGGTGCTCCTCGAACCACGCGGTCAAGGTGTCGGAGACG
>CAZSNH010000176.1:2893-6306 GCA_964607855.1 uncultured Hyphomicrobium sp.
CTCTCAACGACGGGCTTCACCTCCGAGGATACGAGCTTATCCTTGGTTTGTGACGAGAACTTTGGATCGGGGACCTTGACGGAGAGAACACACGTCAATCCTTCGCGCGCGTCCTCGCCGGAAAGCTCCACCTTCTCCTTTTTTGCGATGCCGCTTTCGCCCGCATACTTGTTGATGACGCGCGTCAGGGCTGCGCGGAAGCCGGCAAGATGCGTGCCGCCGTCGCGCTGGGGAATGTTGTTTGTAAAGCAGAGAACGTTCTCGTGGTAACTGTCGTTCCACCACAACGCGACCTCGACCCCGATCCGGTCCTTATCGGCACGGATCATGATGGGCTCGGAAATGAGGGCCTGCTTTGAACGGTCAAGGTAGCGCACGAAGGCCGACGTGCCGCCCTCGTAAAGGAATTCCTCGCGCTTCACATCTGCGTGGCGGGCGTCTGTCAGAACGATCTTGGCGCCCGAGTTCAGGAACGCCAGCTCACGCAAGCGGTGCTCAAGCGTGGCATAGTCGAATTCCACCATGCTGAAGGTGGAGGGGCTTGGCAGGAAAGTGACCTCGGTCCCGCGCTGACCTTTTCCATCACCGACCACTTTGAGCGGAGCGACGGCGACGCCGTCCCGGAATTCGATGTAATGCTCTTTACCTTCACGCCAGATGCGCGCCTTGAGCCAAGTCGAGAGCGCATTGACGACTGAGACACCGACGCCGTGAAGACCGCCGGAAACCTTATAGGCGTTCTGGTCGAATTTTCCGCCCGCATGCAGTTCCGTGAATACGATCTCGGCCGCCGAGCGTTTTGGCGTCTGGTCATCGTCCTGCTTGATGCCGGTCGGGATGCCGCGTCCGTCGTCGCGCACGGTGCAGGATCCGTCCGGATTGAGGGTGACGAAACATTGCTTGGCGTGGCCCGCGAGCACTTCGTCTATGGCGTTGTCGACCACCTCGTAAATCATGTGGTGCAGACCGGAGCCATCATCCGTATCGCCGATATACATGCCCGGCCGTTTGCGGACAGCATCGAGGCCCTTCAGCATCTTGATTGAGTCGGCGCCGTAGTCTTCGGCCGCTGGCGTTTTCTTGGCGGATTGCGCGCTCATTCCGGTACCGTATTTGAGGGCTCAAAAAAGAGGTCTTAACTTATAGCATTTGGGGGCCCGCAGCGGGGGGAAAAACGTGCGGCAAAAGGGCCTGCGCCCACGTAATTTTTCCTATATATTTCAAGTTGTTGAGTGTTAGCTCTGGACGCGACTTCAAAGCCCTCATTGCGGACGCAAGCAATCCCCATCCACGACCCAGAAATTGGCCCCTCGTGAAAGCGCCTCGAAGGCCTGCCGGTCGGTTCCCGTCATCCACGCTTGAGCGCCCAATTTAGCAATCTCGCTGAATAGGCCGGCCCGACGGGTTTCATCAAGATGGGCGGTGACCTCGTCAAGGAGCAGAATCGGCGCCGCACCGGCCTTGTGCTCTCTGATCATTTCCGCATGGGCGAGAACCAAACCCAGCAGAAGCAATTTTTGCTCGCCGCTTGAGGAGAGTCTGGCCGGCATCTCCTTGGGACCATGATGAACCACGAGATCCGACCGGTGCGGTCCTTCGAGCGTGCGACCTGCGGCTCGATCACGTTCGCGCATTTGCCGCAGCATGAGGCGGTATTCGTCTTCCACATCAACCGCCGCGTGCTCGAGGAGGCTCTTGTCGATCACTCCCTCAAGTTCGAGACGGACCCAGGGGAAAGGTGAATGGGGCGAACGCGCGTGGCGGGCAGCGATGATCGCTTCGAGGTTGCGAACTGCAGCAGCCCGTGACGCAGACATGGCGATGCCGGCCTCTGCCATGCTGATCTCGAAACCTTCGAGTTGTGCGTTGTCGGAGACGCCATCTGCAAGCAGTCGGTTGCGGTTCGTCATCGCCCGCTCGAAGGTGTTGACGATATTGCGATAGCCCGGATCGATGCTCACAATCAGACGATCCAGGAACTGGCGGCGCTCAGAGGCAGCGCCCGTGAAAAGCCCATCCATTGCCGGCGTCAACCAAACGATATCGAGATATTCCGCAAGAATGCCCGCTCCCGATTTGGTTTCGCCGTCGATCCGTACGATGCGGCCTGCCCGCTCGTCGCTTGCCCGTGGCGGCACAAATCGCGTTCCGAGGTCAACGGGTCCGAAATAGGAGTGGGCGCGGGCCGAAATAGTCCAGCTGCCGTCGCCATTAGCTCGTGCGATGTCGCGAAAATGTGCGCCCCTGGCCCCGCCTCCCGGGACAAGTAGCGAGATCGCCTCGATGAGATTGGTCTTGCCCGAGCCATTGGCGCCGATAAGCACTTGCGGCTCCGCGCCCGTTGCAATCGCGAGCGTTTCATAGTTCCGGAAATTCGCGAGCTGCAGACGCTCAATGGAGAGACGCCTTGGCACTGTCAATGTTTCGTCCTCACGTAGCAGCATCACGCAATCCGCTGCTCATGAATTGCTGGGGCGTGGGCGATTTTCTTTACCTCACACGCGCATTGGCATCAGCACGTAAAGCGCATTCGTGTCGGCGCCGTCTGTGATCATGGTCGGAGAACCTGGATCGGCAAGCAGGAAACGGGCTTCCTCGCCTTCGAGCTGGCCGGCAATGTCGAGCAGATAGCGCGCATTAAAACCGATCTCGATCGGGTTTGCTGTGTAGTCGACTGCGAGTTCTTCGGTTGCGCTTCCGCCCTCAGGGTTGTTCACCGAAAGGGTCAACTTGTTCTTGGCAATGTTGAGTTTGACAGCGCGACCACGCTCACTGGCAATCGTCGAGACGCGATCCACCGCGCTCATGAATTCGGCATTGGAGACCTTCATCTCCTTGTCGTTCGATTGGGGAATGACGCGGCCATAGTCCGGGAACGTGCCATCGATAAGCTTAGACGTCAGTGTCACGGTGCCGATCTCGAAGCGGATTTTGGAAGGGCCGACGCCCACCTTCACGCTATCGGAGCTGCCTTCGACGAGACGCTGCAACTCGTGCACCGTCTTGCGCGTAATGATCACGCCCGGCATGCCATCGGCGCCTTTCGGGCGCTCAATCTCTGCTTGCGCGAGGCGGTGCCCGTCGGTTGCAACGGCTCTCAGCGTGCCTTTTTTTCCTTTGTCGGCGATGTGCAGATAGATTCCGTTCAGATAATACCGCGTCTCTTCGGTTGAGATCGCGAACCTGGTCTTCTCGATCAGCCGTTTGAGATCGGCCGCAGCGAGCTTGAACGTGTGCGTCATCTCGCCGGCGGCAAGATCGGGGAAATCGCTTTCCGGCAGGGTCTGCAGGGTGAAGCGCGCGCGGCCGGCGCGCACGGTGAGCATCGCGCGGTCGCCGGACGCTTCCAGCACCACCTGTGAGCCCTCCGGCAGCTTGCGCACAATCTCGTAGAGCATGTGCGCCGGCACCGT
>CAZSNH010000177.1:0-6292 GCA_964607855.1 uncultured Hyphomicrobium sp.
GCGCTCGTCAAGGCCTTCGTGCCGCGTTACCGGTACGATCAGCTCATGCGGCTCGGATGGAAGGTGTTTCTACCCCTGACGCTCCTCATGGTGATCGTGGTCGCGGCTTATCTGCAATTCGGAGTGCGGTCATGAGCAAAGCATCCCTTGGCGGATTTTCGGGCATGGTGCTGGGCTTCATGGGCTTCGCAGCCCGCCCTCCTCTAGCCCGCCTCTCCGAGCGAAATCCGCAGATCAGGAATTGGGAGCAGTGCACGAGCATCTTGCGAAAGGCCCGTCTTCGCCTTCTTTCAACCGATAGGCTCATCGGATACTTCGCCTCTGGTCCGAGGTTTGCCGATATTCCTAGACGCGGAGAGGCCATATGAGCATTGCTCAGAGTATCAAATCGCTCTTTCTCTGGGAGTTCGTCCGCGCCATCGGCCTTTCGATGTGCTACTTCTTTGCGCCTAAAAAGACCCTCAACTATCCTTTTGAAAAGGGCCCGCTCTCGCCCCGCTTCCGCGGCGAGCATGCGCTGCGCCGCTATCCGAATGGTGAGGAGCGTTGCATTGCCTGCAAGCTCTGCGAGGCCATCTGTCCGGCACAAGCCATTACGATCGAGGCAGGTCCGCGGCGCAACGACGGCACGCGACGCACGACCCGCTACGACATCGACATGGTAAAGTGTATCTATTGCGGATTGTGCCAGGAAGCCTGTCCCGTCGATGCCATCGTCGAAGGTCCGAATTTCGAGTTTGCAACCGAGACTCGCGAGGAACTCTATTACGACAAGGCCCGCCTTCTTGCGAATGGCGATCGATGGGAGCGCGAGATCGCGCAGAACATCGCATTAGATGCTAAGTATCGATGAGGGGGATGGGGTGCTGACGGCGGTCTTCTTCTACATCTTTGCGATCTCGGTGATTGTCGCGGCCGCGATGGTGATCGTGGCGAAGAATCCCGTTTATGCGGTCCTCTTCTTGATTTTGACCTTTTTCAACGCGGCAGGTCTTTTCATTCTCCTCGGTGCCGAGTTCTTGGCGATGCTGCTCGTCATTGTCTACGTCGGGGCGGTGGCGGTTCTCTTCCTCTTCGTCGTCATGATGCTCGATGTTGATTTTGACGAACTGAGAGCGGGCTTCATCAAGAATGCACCCGTTGGCCTCCTCGTCGGCGGCGTAGTGCTTGGCGAACTGATAATGCTCTTTTTCGCTCGCGGGGCCGGACTTCCGGCTGCAGCCTCAACGCCGGCCGCAGCAACTCCGCTCCCGAACACCGAGGCGTTGGGGCAGATCCTTTATACAAAGCACGTCTATCTTTTCCAGGCCGCTGGTGTCGTGCTCCTCGTTGCTATGATCGGCGCCATTGTGCTCACACTTCGCCACCGCGAAGGCGTAAAGCGCCAATCGGTAGCAGTGCAGGTGGCGCGCAGCCCAAAGACGGCGCTCGAGATTGTGAAGCTCAGGTCGGGCGAAGCAATAATTCCAGCAAAAAAGACGGCAGGATGATGCGATGACCATAGGACTGGAACATTACCTCACAGTTGCCGCCTGCCTGTTCACGCTCGGCATGTTCGGCATCTTCCTCAATCGGAAGAACGTCATCGTTATTCTGATGTCGGTCGAGCTCATGCTGCTGGCCGTCAACATCAATTTGGTGGCCTTCTCGCACTTTCTCAACGACTTGACGGGGCAGGTATTCGCGATCTTTGTGCTCACCGTCGCGGCGGCCGAGGCGGCCATCGGGCTTGCGATCATCGTCGTTTATTACAGAAACCGCGGCTCGATCGCCGTCGAAGACATCAACATGATGAAGGGCTGAGCGGGGCGGAATGATCTACGAGGCTATCGTCTTTTTGCCGCTTGCAGGCGCTCTGATCGCCGGCCTCTTCGGCCGTTCAATCGGCGCGACGGCTTGCGAGTACATCACGACCGGCTTTCTCATGATCGGGGCTGTGCTTTCGTGGATCGTGTTTGTGCGAGTGGGCTTCGGCGGCGAGACCGTAGAGCCCGTTCGGGTCCTGAAGTGGATTGCATCCGGCGATCTCGATGCTGCATGGGTGCTGCGGATCGACACACTGACCGCCGTCATGCTCGTCGTGGTGACGACCGTTTCGGCTCTGGTTCACTTGTACTCGATCGGGTACATGCATGAGGACGATGGCAGGGCGCGCTTCTTCTGCTTTCTGTCGCTCTTCACATTCGCCATGCTGATGCTGGTGACCTCCGACAATCTCCTGCAGATGTTCTTCGGGTGGGAGGGCGTTGGACTTGCGTCCTACCTTTTGATTGGCTTCTGGTACAAGAAGCCAGAGGCAAATGCGGCGGCGATCAAGGCTTTCGTTGTCAACCGCGTCGGCGACTTCGGGTTTGCGCTCGGCATCTTCGGTCTTTTCTTCGTGTTCAAGACGCTCTCGTTTGACGCGCTCTTCGCGGCGGCTCCGGCTGCCGTGGGCCAAGCGATGACGTTTGCCGGCTTTGAGTTCGACACGCTCACTTTGCTCTGCCTCCTGCTTTTCATGGGCGCTATGGGAAAGTCGGCGCAGTTTCTTCTCCACACGTGGCTCCCTGATGCCATGGAGGGACCGACACCCGTATCGGCTCTCATTCACGCGGCAACCATGGTGACAGCCGGTGTATTCATGGTGGCACGCCTTTCGCCAATCTTCGAGCTTTCACCGACAGCGCTTCAAGTGGTGACAGCGGTCGGCGCTATAACGGCGTTCTTTGCCGCCACCGTTGGTCTTGTGCAGAACGACATCAAGCGAGTGATTGCCTATTCAACCTGTTCCCAGCTCGGCTACATGTTTGCCGCGCTCGGAGTTGGGGCTTACAGTTCCGGCATTTTCCACCTCTTCACGCATGGCTTCTTCAAGGCACTTCTGTTCCTCGGCGCGGGTTCCGTCATTCACGCCATGCACCACGAGCAGGACATGCGCCAGATGGGAGGCCTCAAACAGAAGATCCCCTTGACCTGGGTATTGATGCTGATCGGAACGCTCTCATTGACGGGGGTCGGCATACCCCATCTCGCGGGTTTTGCCGGGTTTCACTCGAAGGATGCCATCATCGAGGCGACGTACGCGGCGCACACGCCCCACAACTATGTTTTCTGGCTGCTCGTGGTCTCGGCCCTGATGACGTCGTTCTATTCCTGGCGCCTCATGATCATGACGTTCCACGGCAGCACGCGCGCTGACAAGGAGACGTACGAACACGCGCACGAGAGCCCCTGGGTGATGCTGGGTCCGCTTGTCATCCTGGCAGCAGGCTCCCTGTTCGCCGGATTCGCCTTTAAGTCTCAGTTCATTGGTGATGGCTACGGCGAATTCTGGCGCAAGTCTCTCTTCGAGGGGCCTGAAAATCACGTACGCCATGCCATGCATGAAGTCCCGGATTGGGTGGGATGGGCGCCTTTCATCGCCATGGCACTTGGCGCCGGGCTCGCCTATCAGCTTTACATCCGCTCGCCGCAGCTACCGGCGATACTGGCCACCCGTTTCAAGCCGCTATACCTGTTTTTGCTCAACAAGTGGTACTTCGACGAGATCTATGATTGGCTGTTCGTTCGCCCTGCTTTCGCAATAGGCCGCTTTCTCTGGAAGGGGATCGATGCCGGCGTCATCGATGGGACGATCGACGGTACTGCTTCTGGCGTTGGCGCTCTGACGCGGCGCGTCATTAGGCTTCAAACGGGCTATGTGTACCACTATGCCTTTGCGATGCTGATCGGCCTCGCCCTGTTGCTCACCTACTTCATTTATATGGGCGGAGTGCTGTCATGATCGGATCGGATGCACCCCTTCTGTCGATTGTGACGTTTCTGCCGCTGGTGGGCGCGCTCTTTATCGCTTTCCTTTCTCCGCAGGCTCATCAGAACATCCGCTACGTCGCACTCTGGACGACGCTTCTCACCTTCGCCGTCTCGCTCATGATCTGGTGGGGTTTCGATACGGCAAATGCCGGCTTCCAGTTTGTCGAGGATAGGGCTTGGCTAGGGCCGCTTAGATACAAGATGGGTGTCGACGGCATCTCGGTACTGTTCGTTGTCCTGACGGCTTTCCTGATGCCGATTGCGGTGCTGGCGAGCTGGGACTCGGTCAGCGTGCGGCTCAAGGAGTACATGATAGCGTTCCTCGTTCTCGAAACGCTCATGATTGGCGTCTTCTGCGCGCTCGACCTCTTTCTTTTCTATATCTTCTTCGAGGGCGGCCTCATCCCGATGTTCCTCATCATCGGCGTATGGGGAGGAGCACGGCGCGTGTATGCGAGTTTCAAGTTCTTCCTCTATACGCTTCTGGGCTCGGTGCTCATGCTCCTTGCCATGCTCGCCATGTACTGGCACGCCGGGACCACCGATATCCCGACCCTGATGACCACGAGTTTCCCGCCCGGCATGCAGTGGTGGTTATGGCTCGCATTTTTCGCTTCATTTGCCGTCAAGTTACCGATGTGGCCGGTCCATACGTGGCTCCCGGACGCGCACGTCGAGGCGCCGACTGCCGGCTCAGTGATCCTCGCCGCAATCCTCCTCAAAATGGGCGGGTACGGATTCCTCAGGTTTTCACTGCCGATGTTTCCCTTGGCGAGCCAAGAGTGGGCGCCACTAGTATTCGGGCTCTCGATTATTGCGATTGTCGCAACCTCGCTCGTCGCGCTCGTACAGGAGGATATGAAGAAGCTCATCGCCTATTCGTCGGTCGCTCATATGGGCTTCGTGACCATGGGCATTTTCTCGGTGACCGCCCAAGGGCTCGATGGGGCAATCTTCCAGATGCTTTCCCACGGGTTGGTTTCGGCGGCACTCTTCCTCTCGGTCGGCGTCGTCTACGACCGCATGCACACGCGCGAGATTGCCGCTTATGGGGGCCTCGTGGAAAGAATGCCCGTCTATGCCGTTTGCTTCATGGTATTTACGCTCGCCAATGTCGGATTGCCCGGCACATCCGGGTTTGTTGGCGAATTCCTGACGCTTCTCGGGGCGTTCAAGGTCAACACCAGGGTCGCGTTCTTCGCGACGCTCGGTGTCATCCTCTCGGCCGCCTACGCACTCTGGCTCTACCGGCAGGTCATTTTCGGGCGGCTTGAGAAGGCAAGCCTGAAGTCGATCGAGGATGTGAGCTGGCGTGAGATCGCAACAATCGGGCCGCTCGTGGTGCTCATCGTCCTTTTCGGTTTTTATCCGGCGCCTTTGCTGGATGTGTTCGCAGCATCCGTCGCCAAGCTCGTGGCGGGTTATGACGCAGCGATCGCACAAAAGGCCGTTTCGGCATACTGAGGTGGAGGCAAGGCATGACCGAAATGGTGATAGGCGCGCTTCCCGAGCTGGTTCTGGTGGCCGGAGCCATGGCGCTTTTGATGGTTGGCGCCTTTTCTCGCGAGCCGAAGGCATCCTCGGATCTCGTGGGGTGGGGGGCGGTCGTCGTTTTGGCGCTTGCGGGCCTTCTGCTCTGCTGGAACGGACTGCCATCGGCACCACTTTTCGACGGTGCGTTCGTCAACGACGGTTTTGCACGTTTCGCCAAGCTACTGGTGATTGGCGGTTCGATCGCGACCCTCTTGATGTCGTTTGATGCATTAGCCCGCGCCAAGACCTTTGCGTTCGAGATACCGGTCCTCGTGCTCTTAGCCACCTTCGGCATGATGATGATGGTCTCTGCAGGTGACCTCATCGCGCTTTACCTTGGCATCGAGCTTCAAAGCCTGTCGCTTTACGTTCTGGCAGCGGCGCGGCGCGACGATGTGCGATCAAGCGAAGCCGGCCTCAAGTACTTCGTGCTCGGCGCCCTTTCCTCGGGCATGCTGCTTTATGGAGCCTCCCTCATCTACGGAGCGACAGGGGCTACCTCATTCACTGCCATTGCCGCGGCATCGAAGGCTGTGGGGCCGCAGAGCCTCACGCTCATTGTTGGCTTGGTTTTCCTCCTCGTGGGTCTTGCGTTCAAGGTTTCTGCGGTTCCGTTCCACATGTGGACGCCCGACGTCTATCAGGGGGCACCGACTCCGATTACGGCCTATTTTGCGGCCGCGCCGAAGGTTGCGGCCTTCGCGGTCTTGACGCGCGTGCTGGCAACGGCATTCCCCGGTCTTTCGGGGCAATGGCAGCAGATCATCATTTTCCTGGCGATCGGCTCGATGATCCTCGGTGCGCTCGGTGCGATCGGTCAGTCAAATATCAAACGCCTGCTGGCCTATTCCTCGATTGGGCACGTGGGTTTCGGTCTCGTTGGACTCGCGGCGGCCACAGAGACCGGAATTGAGAGCGTTCTTCTCTATCTGGCCATATACATCGTCATGACGGTGGGGGCCTT
>CAZSNH010000178.1:0-6277 GCA_964607855.1 uncultured Hyphomicrobium sp.
ACGAGGCTTACGAAGAGGAACCGTACGGTCACCGATCCTACAAGGATGGTGAATACCTGCCGCCCATGAGCGGCCCACCGCGATTTGCCTACGAGGATTGGCGGGCCCGTCGGGGTTGTGTGCCCCGCTGGCAAATCCGGCAGTCCCTGTTTGACGATGGCTGGCGCTACATCCGGCGGCTCCGGCTGCTTCCCGACACGGTCGTGATCCGTGCCTCGAGGCCATCGGGGCGCACATATGATCTCAAGCTCGATCGCTGCACGGGTGTGATAATCGCGCGCAGGCCGACGTATGTCGGAGCCTTATATGGGCCCGAAAGCGAGTATCGCCGCTACGGCCGCACCTACTAGGCAAGAGCTGGGCACAAAGAACAGGTGACGGCCCAGCAAGCGCGAAGGGCATTATTCGCGTTGCGGGTACGGCAATGTTGTTTTACGAGCCCGCACTTTCGGTAACGCCCAAAATCGGTTAGCGTCCACTTGCGTAGGCGGCCCCTGAGGGCGGAGCCAATCCCGCGAGAGGGCAACAACCGAGAAATGGAACTCGTTTCACTCGCCAAGAACCCCGTTCCAAGCGGTGCGAGTGCCGGTTTTCTGAACGGATTTGACGGCACGAAGCTGCGCTATGCGCGTTGGGAGGCCACCCGCGGCCCTCGGCGCGGAACCATCTGCCTGTTCGGCGGCCGCGGCGAATTTATCGAGAAATACTTCGAGGTCATTGCCGATCTGCGCCGGCGCGGCTTTGCGGTCGCCACCATGGACTGGCGTGGCCAGGGTGGTTCCGAGCGCAAACTCGTCAATCCACGCAAAGGGCATGTCGGCGATTTCTCGGAATACGACCGCGACCTGCTTCGCTTCATGAAAGATATTGTGCTGCCCGATTGCCCGCCGCCATTCATCGGTCTCGGCCATTCTATGGGCGGCAACATCCTGCTGCGCAATTCCGTCCTGCCTGGATCGTGGTTCGAGCGCATGGTGCTCACCTCACCCATGATCGCCTTCCACCCGGAGCGCATTGCGCATTCGGCAAGGATCGTTCATCTCTACGCCGAAGCGTTAAGCCTCATTGGCTTCTCGACAGCCTATGTCAAAGGCGGCAACGATCAGCCAACCGAGATGGAGACCTTCGAAGGAAATTTCCTCACATCTGACCGCGAGCGCTGGCTCAGAACCAAGGCCGTTGTGGAAACGGCGCCTCATCTTGCGCTTGGGAGCCCGACAGTAGGTTGGCTCAGGGCCGCACTGCGCTCATGTCAGCGTCTCTCCCAGGCTCGATACCCGTCCCAGGTTCGCGTGCCGATGCTTCTCTTTTCAGCCGGCAACGATCGCGTGTGCTCGAGCCGCGCCATCGAAGATTTCGGCGTTCGGCTGAAAGTGGGCACACAACTCCTTCTGCCCGGGTCGCGCCATGAGATTCTCATGGAAGCTGACAACATCCGGCAGCGGTTTTGGGCCGCATTCGACGCCTACCTCGGCGTCAGTGAGGCCGATGTCGCTTGAGCGTCAATGCGCGAGAATCCTGAGGACCGTCTCATGGAGTTTGGGATCGCCCGCCGCCACGATGCGTCCTCCGCCTATCGCCGGTGAGCCGTCCCAAGCTGTCATCCGCCCCCCCGAGCGCTCAATGATGGGGATGAGCGCGGTGACGTCGTGGGGTTTGAGGCCAGTTTCAACGACGAGATCCACAAACCCTGCGGCGAGCAAGCAATAACTGTAGCAGTCGCCACCGTACCGGGTCATGCGCGTGCGTGCCTTGAGTTTGCTGAAGGCGGAGGCTTCGAAGCCGCGCTCAAATAGATCCGGATGCGTCGTGGTGAAGATTGCGTCTTCGAGACGCGGACAGACCCGCGTTTTCAATTTCTTGGCCGTCCCATCGCGCACGCGAGCAAATGCGGCATACTCCGCCGACCAAAAACGCTCGCCCGTAAACGGCTGATCCATGATGCCGAGAACCGGCGTGCCGTTGTGCACCAGTCCGATCAGCGTTCCCCAAAGGGGGGTCCCCATGATGAAGGCGCGCGTTCCGTCGATGGGATCAATGACCCAGCGGTACTCGGCCTTTTTCTGATGGTGGCCGAACTCTTCGCCTTCGAGGCCGTGATCGGGAAAGGTGTCGCGAACGAGCCGCTTAATCACCTTTTCGGCTTTGCAGTCGGCGGTAGTCACGGGATCGAAGGCATCCCCCGAAGCCTTGTTGGCAATAGCAATGCGTTTACGGAAAAACGGCAGCGTCACTTGAGCCGAACGGTCAGCGAGAAGATGCGCGAACGCGAGCAAGCTCTGGAAGTCAGGCGAGGCACCAGACCTCTTGCGCATCGAGGATTGCTCAGTTGTCATTGGGAGGATCGTGCACTAATGCCACTATGTAACATTTCGGATAAGTCTATGAAGGCAATATTTACAAGTCTTCACTTGTATTATGTGGCTCGGAAGCCTCATTTCCACTTGAATTATTCATAAGATTGCCCACTTAAGTTGCTCCGAGATGCGAACAAGCGCATACCTCGGATGTGGTTAAGAGATGCACTTTCTCGCGACCACAGCCCACTTCGGGCGTTTCCTCCCTAGACTTGGGCCGTTCGCAGTTCGGACGGCCTCTTTTCTGCCCTAAACGCCATATCTGCTGGATGGGAGCCTTCTGCTAAGGGCCCAAGCGACCTTGCTTTTCCCAAATGTCGCATCAGCAATGATCAAATTGCAGTTGAAGATGGTGCGCCGCATTATTAAATTGTGCGTTGCGATATCGGTGAATGCATCGCTTATCGTAGCCCTCTTTGGGCGTTTCCTCCCTAGACTTGGGCCGTCTCCTCGTTGAGACGGCCTTTTTTCTCGGACTATGGGGTGCGAAGCAGCAAACCCCCTTCCCCGTGCTGCGAGAGCCCTCTCAATCCAGGGGCTTTGTCATTCATTCAGCCGCACGCCGTTCCAATACGCCAGGGACAATGGCGAAAAGGCGTTCCGCCACGCTTTTCAATTCCGCCTCAAGCCCTGCCATTGCCTGCAGTGGCGAAACGTCCAACTCGTTCAAATAAAGCCCGCGATTAACTTCAATCTGCAGCGCTTGAACGCCGTGCCTCGGCCGGCCGTAATGCTCAGTGATGAATCCCCCTGCATATGGCCGGTTCAGTTGAACATCATATCCGAGAGCCACAAGCAGATCTTTGATGGTCCGGGTCAGCCGTGGATCACAGGAGGCACCAAAACGGTCACCGAGCACGAAGTCGGGTCGCGGACCACTGGAATTCGGCAACGTCGTCGACGGCATCGAATGGCAATCGACGAGAATGGCGTGGCCAAACTTCATGCGCGTCTGACTTAGGAGATCGGCCAGTGCAGCATGAAACGGGCGATAGAGCTGTTCAACGCGAACCATGACCTCGCTCAGCGTTGGCCGTTCGCGATAGATTTCCTCTCCGTCGGCAACGATCCGCGCAACGGTGCCTAGTCCTCCGGCGACACGCACCGACTGCGTATTCGCGAAATCGGGAAGGTGGCCCTGGATGAGTTCGGGATCGAGCTCATAGGGTTCGCGATTGACATCGAGATAGGCTCTCGGAAAACGAGCTGAGATGAGCGGAGCGCCCAGCTCGACCACGCCACGAAACAACTCGTCCACGTAGGCATCTTCCGATTTGCGCAGGCTTAAGGCGTCAAGTCGCGATTGGGCGAGAAACCGGCTCGGATAAATGCGCCCCGAATGAGGAGAACAGAAGACAAACGGCGACGTCTGCTCGGCCGGAAGTAGAACGTCGAAAGGCGGCGTCAGCTCATCTGAAATCGACTGTCGTTCTTCGATCGGCATTTCGGTCCTGGATGCGACTGTCCTTCAAATCGTACGCCCGCAACTCCCACTCTAGATGTTTTCATGGCTTAACATCATGGGAGGGCAACAATGGCAGTGTGCCAGAGCTCCACCGGCCCTGTCCACGCTGCGAGATTTTGCTCCACCACTGACAGCATCTTTGACTCAGCTGCGATGGACAGGAAAAATAAGCGAAAAATCCACTCACCATAAGTGGTGCTTCATGCTCCGTTTACCAAACTCGCGTCAGATTCCCCATGTTTTCTTGTCCACTTCGAGCTAAACTTCCATAATCTTGATCGGACCTCCATGCCTGCAAAGCCGTCCAATAAGCCTATGTACCGCATACTTCTTGCCGAGGACGACGATTCCATGCGCGGCTTTCTCGTGAAAGCCCTAGGAAAAGCAGGTTATGACGTCATCGCATTTCCGAACGGTGAGGAAGCCTACGTACGTCTTAAGGCCGAGCCGTTCACGCTCCTGCTCACCGATATCGTGATGCCGAAGATGGACGGAATTGAACTTGCTCGCCGCGCCGCCGAGATCGATCCCGACCTCAAGATCATGTTCATCACCGGCTTCGCCGCCGTCGTCCTCAACAACGACGTCGCCGCCCCCAAGGATGCGCGCGTCCTCTCGAAGCCGTTTCATCTCAAAGACCTAGTTCGCGAGGTTGAAAGGCTGTTGGCGGCCTGATTTCAACGTCTTGGGCGCACGACGACGCCAACTCGTCGCAGCCCCTGCTCGCGCTTGCCACCCCGGCTCGTTGCCGATATACGGTCCCATCCCGAGGCGCCTCATTGGAAAAAAGCGGAACGGGCACTTAGCTCAGCGGTAGAGCACTTCCTTGACATGGAAGGGGTCAGAGGTTCGATCCCTCTAGTGCCCACCATTTCCGGTTTGATCTTCGTGACGAAACAACGGGTTGACAGCAAGTGGACCGCAAAATAGGGTCCGCGCCAAACGGGATCAGCGAGAGGCCCCGCAAGCGAGCACGTTTCAAAGGTTAAGCCCATGAAAGTCCGAAATTCATTGAAGTCCTTACGCTCGCGCCATCGCGACAACCGTCTCGTGCGCCGCAAGGGCCGCGTTTACGTCATCAACAAGACCCAGCGCCGGTTCAAGGCCCGCCAGGGCTGAGCTTTCATAATCCTCCATTTGCCGAAACACTTGGGACCGGGCAGCGTTATTGACACGCGCCCGCTTTGACCTTGCGCGGGCGGAACTCTAGGATGCGCCTATGCTGCCTTTCGCTTTCAATTTGGCTGCCGGTCCCTCCCTCGACCTTGTCCGCCTAGTCGCGCTCCTCGCCGGGCTTGCCCTCGCCAGCCCGGTCGCTGCGCAAGTCGACATCGAGAGAATGCCCGATACGACCCAGTCGCCACCTTCCTCGCAGGATGCTCCCTCGGCCGATCATGCCGATACCGAGAAGCGCAAGAAGGCCACTCAGCCATCCGATCCTCAAGCCCGCGCCAAGATCCTCAGCGATCTTTACGAGCAACTTGCCAAAAGCCCCAATGCGGCAACCGCCGCTCCTATCGCCGAAGCGATCCAGAGGGTCTGGATATTTTCGGGTAGCGACACCACCGATCTCCTGATGATGCGCGCCCAAAAGGCGATCAGCGAAAAGAAGCTCGATCTCGCTCTCACGATGCTCAACTCGATCGTGGAATTGCAGCCGGATTTCGCCGAGGGGTGGAACAGACGGGCCTACGTCTATTTCCTCAAGGACGACTACGAGCGCGCGCTCGGCGACATCCGCCGCACGCTCGCGCTCGAGCCAAAACACTTCAAGGCGCTCGAAGGCATGGCCAACATCCTTCGCCAGCTCAATAACAAGAAAACCGCACTCGAGGCTCTCAAGAAACTCCTCGAAATCCACCCGCACGCTGACGGCATCAAGACAGCCATCGACGAGCTCACCCGCGAGGTTGAAGGCCAAGGCATCTAAAGCTCGACCGTTTCACTTGGTGCAGAGAATGCGAACATGCGCCGAGGTAACAGTCGCAACAACAAGACACCTACGTCGCAAAGCGTGAGATAATCGAACGATTCCCGAGCCTGCAAAGCGGTTTAATTCTTGCATGGCTTGCGAGATCCGCACGTAGTCGTGCATCTCGGCCGCAACCCGATCGGCAAGGCATGTCGTTGAGAGCGCCTCCCATAATCTCCGAGTGCCGCGCCAGTCTTGCCGGCTTCGTTCTTGGACTTGTGATCGCGGGGTTTGTATCAGGAGCGAGTGCCGCGGAGACGGGTGCTTCGTGTTGCCTCGATCTCGAAGAGCGTATCCTAGACCTCGAGGCGAACACAGCGCGCATTTCCTCAAGCCGCAAAACTGTTTTCTCTGCCTCTGGCAGGCTCGATCAAGAGATCATTTACTGGAACGATGGCACCGAGACTGATGTCTACCAGACGGGAATTGCGAGCCAGGTTGCCCACTTTAAATTCGGCAGCACCATAAAGGCAGCCGATGCAC
>CAZSNH010000179.1:0-1132 GCA_964607855.1 uncultured Hyphomicrobium sp.
ATGTCGGAGGCCTCGATGCCCTTCCAGCCGGCGATCGAGGAGCCGTCGAAGGCGTAGCCATCGGAGAACATCGCCTCGTCGACGCAGGTCACGTCGGCGGTCACATGTTGCATCTTGCCCTTGGGATCGGTGAAGCGCAGGTCGACGAACTTCACGTCCTTGTCCTTGATGAGCTTCAGGACATCGCTCACAGTCTTCATGACTTCTCCCCTGTTCGGTCTGGTTGTGAGAAATTCGGAGTGGCGGTTTTATTAGATGGCGTCGTTGCCAGTTTCGCCAGTGCGGATGCGGATAGCCTCTTCAACCGTCGAGATGAAGATCTTGCCGTCGCCGATGCGCCCCGTCTTGGCAGCTTTCTGAATGGCCTCGATCGCTTTAGCCAGCATGTCGTCGGTGAGCACAACCTCGATTTTCACCTTGGGAAGGAAGTCGACGACGTATTCAGCACCGCGATAGAGTTCCGTGTGGCCTTTCTGACGGCCAAACCCCTTGGCTTCAATGACGGTGATGCCCTGCAAGCCAACTTCCTGCAGCGCTTCCTTCACCTCATCGAGCTTGAAGGGCTTAATGATCGCTTCTATTTTTTTCATGCCCCTAGGCTTTCGCAATTATATGGATTTCGGCGAGATCCGCCGGACGGGCCGAGGGTTAGCATGCCTTGTGCCAAATCGTTAGCGAAGAAAATATGCTAGCTAAATCAGTGTGTTCTAGTCCTTTTGCCGTTCAAACGAGCGACCGAGGCTCAGAAATCTGACTAAAAAACATGCAAAAAGGCCAATCTGTAAGCGCTTTTGTGGCTGATCTCTTCGAGCCTGCGACGATCTGCATGTGCCAGCTCTGTGGACCAAACGACAGGAGCGCAGCCCATGCAGAAATTTGAACTCCTGACCACGGCAGAAATGGCCGAGGCCGACCGCCTGGCCAGCGCCGCAGGCATACCTTCTCTCTCACTCATGGAGAACGCAGGCCGCGCAGTCGCCAGCGAGGCGACGAAAATGCTGCCGAAACCCGGCAGCCGGATCGCGGTGTTATGCGGTCCGGGCAACAATGGCGGCGACGGCTTCGTCGCCGCACGTCATCTGGCCGACTTGGGTTACAAGGTCAGGCTTGGCTTCGATGGTGATGCCTCTCG
>CAZSNH010000179.1:1142-6258 GCA_964607855.1 uncultured Hyphomicrobium sp.
CCGCCACTTGCAGCGTAGCGGATACGATGTTCGGCTGTTTCTTATCGGAGACCGCAAGGATCTTAAAGGTGACGCTGCCGAGATGGCTGCGCGCTGGGAGGGACCAGTTCGTTCTCTCGAGACGGGTGTTACTCAAGGGATCGACCTCATCATCGACGCTTTATTCGGGGCCGGTCTGTCGCGGGCCCTCGAAGGCGTGGCAGCCGAGGTCGTCAACGAGGTCAACGCGAGCGGCATCCCGGTCGTCGCGGTCGACGTTCCGAGTGGGCTTGATGGATCGACCGGTGAGCAGCGAGGCCCTACAATACAGGCCAAGAAGACGGTGACGTTTTTCCGCAAGAAGCGGGGGCACATCTTGATGCCTGGGCGTTCGTGCTGTGGCGATATCGTTGTTGCCAATATTGGAATACCGGACGAAGTGTTGGAAAAGATCGCGCCACGCGCCCGCGAGAATGCTCCCGCTCTTTGGCTCGCCTCATTCCCATGGGCGCAACTCGAAGCGCACAAGTATGCGCGCGGTCATGCCGTTGTGGTTTCGGGTCCGCCGGACAGCACTGGAGCGGCTCGGCTCGGCGCGCGAGGCGCGCTACGTGCGGGTGCTGGGCTTGTCACCGTTGTTGGCACCCCCGCAGCGACGGCCGTCAATGCTGTGCATTTGACGGCCATTATGGTGAAATCGCTCTCAGGGGAAGACGATCTCGCCGATTTCATTGCCGATGCCCGGCGCAATGCGGCCTTGATCGGACCCGGTGCGGGCGTCGGTCACCAGACCGCCGTCAATGTCCTGACACTCCTCGCCTCGAAGGCGGCAACGGTGCTTGATGCCGATGCGCTTACCTCGTTCGCACGGCCCGGCATTGAGGCGCGCGAGACTTTGAGCTTTGGCTTCACGGGATCTCGCAAGGAGGAAGGCCTTTCGAAGGCCGATCTCTTTCAAGCCATCAAGAACCGCACTTCGCCTGTCGTGATGACGCCCCACGAAGGAGAGTTCAAGCGGCTCTTTCCCGACATCGCTGATGCCTCCAAGATTGAGCGAGCATGCGAAGCGGCTCGCGCTTCAGGCGCCACCATCGTGCTCAAGGGACCGGACACGGTGGTGGCTTCCCCCGGCGGAGACGCCGTCGTCAATGCGAATGCACCAGCCTCGCTAGCCACGGCGGGATCGGGTGATGTGCTGGCAGGATTCATCCTCGGACTACTTGCGCAGGGCATGCCGACCTTCGAGGCCGCAAGCGCTGCGGTATGGCTGCACGGGGAATGTGCCAGCCTGTTTGGCCCCGGCCTCATCGCCGAGGATCTGCCGGAAGCACTACCGAATGTCTTACGCACGCTAGGGACAATTGTGTAACTCGTAAATCTGTGCAAGGCACACAAAGGCCTGAGCGGCGAACGATTCTGGCGCCTTCGTTCATGGCATATGTCAAACATTGCGGGAAGAGCAGAAATCGCTCGCCAATTCTTATCGGCGGGTGCCGGAAAAAACGGGCCAAGGACTGACGGCCCCGTGAACTGGCCACAATCTCACTGCAGGCTCTTGAAAACGATCGGATTTGCACATTAGGCACTCCGGGTTGGCGCACGCCGTGATAGGATCGAATCTTGTCACGATGGGTTGGCGACAAGTGAAGCAGGGCTTCATGGTACGAGGCAGGTTTTCAATTCTGGCCGCAGGAGCGTGGGCCGCGATGGTGGTTCCTGTCCATGCGGGGGGCGCCGGCGCGCCGCAACCGCCCGCGGAGGCCGGCGCGGTTCAGCTTGTGCGCGGGAACAATGCCGAAGCAGTCACCAGCTTCACGGAAGCCCTCAAAGATAGCGCGCTATCGAACGACCGGCGTGCTGCAATCCTTTCGGATCGCGGCGTAGCCTACATGCGCTCAGGCCAGCCCAAGCTGGCAATTGAGGATTTCAATCGCGCGGCGCAACTCTTTCCTGAGTACGCGGCAATATACAACAATCGCGGAACCGTGCTCGTCTCACTCGGTCTCTTGAAGGAAGCAATCAAGGATTTCGACCGCGCCCTCGTGCTCGCGCCGGGCTATGCGGCGGCATATAACAATCGGGCGGGCGCGCTCATGAAGCTCGGGCAGGTTTCGAACGCCATCCTCGACTACACGAAGGGCGTGCAGCTGATGCCGCAAAGCCCGGCGCCATTGTCCGGACGCGGCCAGGCCTACCTCATGCTTGGAAAGCCTTATGCAGCGATGCGCGACTTCACCCGCGCCGTTAATGCCGATGCCCGCTTTGCAACGGGCTATCGTAATCGCGCGGAAGCCAAGTTGGCGGTCGATCAGTTCGAAGAAGCGACGGAAGACCTTTCGCGCGCTATCGCATTCGAAGTCGACAATGCAGAGCATTACGTGTTGCGCGGCATGGCCTATCACGCATCAAAGAACCCGGTCGCCGCAATCAAGGATTTCACGCGCGCGATCGAACTTGATGACAAGCTAACGACGGCCTATCAGGAGCGCGGCTTGGCCTACGGCATGTCGGAGGCCTATCAAGAAGCCTTCGCCGATCTCAACTATGCGATTGAGCTCGACCCGCGCTCGGCAGTTGCGTTTGCCTATCGGGCATACGTCTACAAGCGGAGCAATCAGATCGACATCGGTGCCCGCGATCTCGCGACGGCCGAGAAGCTCGATTCCAACAGGCCTGAAGTGTGGTGGGCGAAGGCCGAGCTTGCCGAAAGCCAAGGACAGGTTGAGGAGGCTATCCAGCACGCCCGCCAAGCCCTCGCTCTTCGCCCTTCGTATCGGCCAGCGCAAGAGATCACGCAGCGGCTCGGGGCATTTACGATTGAAGATGAGGAAGAAGTTGCAGAATTGGGCCTTGATGCCTGGCGGGTCATCTCGCGCAACGGACGCCTCGTTGCTGTGAATAGTGAATTCCCGACCACTTCCGTGCCCCTCGAAACGCTGGGCGAAGGCCAGCCCAAAATTCTCGGCTGGGAATTGAAAAAGCCGCCGTTCAAAGGCATCGGCGTTCTCAGATTTCATGGCGGGACGGTTCGGGGTCGCAAAGGACCGGAAGAGGTGGAACTCGCCGCCCTCATTGATGTCGAGGAGGGTCGCGTCATCGCGATTGAGCCGCACAAGCAGGGCGATGCCGTTGCCACCTGGACGTGGGAAGAAGGTAAGGTCACCGTGGCTAGCGTCGACGGCGCCACGGACGAGTTCAATTTGCGCGTTGGGCTGGCAGCGACGCCTGGCGTCGGTCAGGCGTGGGGCTCGCGTCAGCAAAGTTCGTCTCAGCAGGCCGGTTTTGGCTTCTGGCAGCAGTTTGGCCAGCCCTGGGGTGGTCCCGGCGGGGCCCCTCCGCCAAAACAATCGCAGCGCTACACGCAGAAGAAGAAGGCCAAGTCGATCTTCGATCTCTTATTCAACTAGCCTCTCGAATGCGCAAGAGTCGTGTGGGTGAACCGGAATGAGCCTTTGTGCGTTTCCGAGATAGACTTGCCCACCGCTGCTATCTCTCTCATGACATTCCGTCCCGTCATCGTCTGGTTTCGCAATGATCTTCGCCTTAGCGATCAGAGCGCGCTTCATGCCGCCTACGAATCCGGCCGACCCATTATCCCCGTCTATATCCTAGATGACGCGTTGGCGGGCAAATGGGCGATGGGCGCCGCCTCGCGGTGGTGGCTGCATGCGAGCTTAGAACAACTTTCGCGGCGGCTCGAAGAACTGGGCTCACCGCTCATACTGGCGCGTGGTAAAGCACTCGAACTTTTGCCGCAAATGGCGAAGGCGTCGGATGCAGTGGCAGTTTACTGCAGCCGCGCTTATGAGCCTTTTGCCATTGCACTCGAGACGGAGCTGAATGCACGGCTCGGTGCCGATGGAGTTACGTTCAAGCGTTTTTCGGGGACGCTACTCCGCGAGCCCGACGACTTGAGGACGCAATCGGGTGAGCCTTTCAAGGTCTACACCCCGTTCTGGCGGGCCATTTCGAGGAGTGGACTACGGACGAGTTTGTTGGATGCTCCGGGGCGGCTCATTGCGCCTTCCAAGCCACTGAAATCGGAAAAGCTTGAAGATTGGGCTCTGTTGCCGAAGAAACCGGATTGGGCTGGTGGTCTGCGCGAGGCCTGGACACCGGGTGAAACCGCTGCTCAGAAGCGTCTGGACGAATTTGTAAATGGTCCTTTGAGCACCTACTCGGATGATCGTAACCGGCCCGACTATCATTCCACCTCGCGACTATCGCCGCATCTTCACTTCGGCGAGATCAGTCCGGCGCGCTGCTGGCATGCTGCCCAGGCGTGTGCGGCGAGGGATCCGAAATCGGACAAGGGCTGCGAGACGTTCCTCAAAGAGCTCGTGTGGCGCGAATTTTCCTACCATCTGCTGTTTCACTGGCCGAGTCTTCCGGAGAGGCCATGGCGCTCCGAATTCGAGCGCTTCCCTTGGCGCAGCGATTCGACTTCGCTTCGTTCATGGCAGAAGGGCCTCACCGGATATCCGATTGTGGATGCCGGTATGCGTGAACTGTGGAAGACGGGCTGGATGCACAACCGCGTGCGCATGATAGTTGCATCTTTCCTTGTCAAGGATCTCTTGATCTCGTGGCAGGAAGGAGAGGTATGGTTTTGGGATACGCTGGTCGATGCCGATCTAGCGAGCAACGCTGCGAGTTGGCAATGGGTGGCTGGAAGTGGAGCCGATGCGGCACCCTACTTCCGTATCTTCAATCCCGTGAAGCAGGGTGAAACGTTCGATCCGGACGGCGCATATGTGCGCCGCTTCGTGCCCGAACTCGGCCGGCTTGAAACCAAGTATGTGCACTCCCCCTGGCTCGCACCTCAAGAAGCTCTTGCGCGCGCGGGCGTCGTCTTGGGGCAGACCTATCCATTTCCCATCGTCGAGCACGGCCAGGCCAGAGAGTCTGCATTGAGAGCATTTAAGGCACTAAAAACAGCGACATAGATGTTTTTTCTTCTCGTTGCACGCCTGCCCCGTGTTGGTGTGACAAGTTAAGGTCTGGCTCGCAGGCAAAAGGCGCAATAATGAGCGTGAAATTGGCTCCTGAGGTGAGCCTCGGCTTTGCGACAGAGACTGCAAAGCCAGCTGATCAACTCGCCGTCCACCAATTGGGGGTTTCGACATGATGCGTCGCG
>CAZSNH010000180.1:0-6191 GCA_964607855.1 uncultured Hyphomicrobium sp.
GAGACGACGCCGACAAACGGACGGCTGATCTCTTCTTCCGTGAGACCCATTGCATAATAGTAGGAGCGGTGCGGCGCGCGGCTAGCACCCTGCGTCACGTGCCTGCTCGGCAGCTTCGATTTATCGAAAGTCTTTGCGTCCATCAGTCAGCCGCATCCGTTTGTTTTGTCTTGTTCTTATTCCACTGCGCGAAGCTCACTTCCGCCAAGTGAAATCTAACATTGTCCCAACCCAGCGAGTGCATATTCGTGCGCCCGAAATACCGAAGAGCCCGCGCAGCACGTCCGCCGCACAAACCCGCCACACGTTCTCTGATTTGCAACTCATCGCCGCCTGGCCCTCGCATGGCTTGGGCCTTGAGAGAGTTCACTCATCCAATGTCGATCGTTGAGCCCGGTTTGTGGCTCAATAGAGGCATACGGAGCGAAATTTTGTTGCGCTTAAGCAACAGCTAACAACCCCATAGGCTCTCCCCCCCACGATTACCCTTTTTCGGTACGCGAAGAGTGTCGTGTCGGATAGGGCTGACCTCCTGAGGGGGCGCTTTTTGAGCGGAAATATTGAATCATCAATCTAAAGTGACCTGAGAGGGGCGGACGGTCTCCAATTTAACCATCAACTTCGGCTGGCGAAGGGCCGGGTCGGGGCATCATGGGGGCTCATTCGCGTAACCATTGTGTCGGCACCCGTTCCCGGGGTAACCGCGTCTTCGCAATGGCGATGTTAATTTGCCGCGCTCAACCGGAACGGGACTTCCGATGAATCAAGCATACCATGCAGGGCCGGATGCGTCGCGTACTGAAGGCGGGCCGCTGAGACTTTCCTGGTCTCAACCAATGGGATTGATGAACCTTGCCTTCACCAACGCCTTACTCCGTCTCGTCACGCTCGGTATCTATAACTTCTGGGCCAAGACCGAGGTGCGCAAACGCATCTGGTCAGCCGTGCGCCTCAACGGCGAACCGTTGACCTATACGGGCACGGGAACGGAACTCTTCCTCGGCTTCCTCATCATCTTTGCCACCATCCTGGTGCCGATCATGCTTCTTTCGGCCGGCGTCGTCTTTTATTTCGGACCTCAATCGGCTGCGGCCAACATCTTCAACGTACTCATCTACATATTCATTTTCCTGCTCACTGGCATAGCCATCTATCGCGCCCAGAGATACCGCCTCTCACGCACAAACTGGCGCGGCATCCGCGGCGGACTGGCCGGCAGTGATCGCGCTTACGCGTGGGCCTATTCTTGGTCCGCTCTTCTCATACCTTTGACCTGGGGCTGGATCGTGCCGTGGCGCACGACGATGCTGCAAACCCTGATGATGCAGGATACGCGCTTTGGCGACCGGCCGTTCCGGTTTAAAGCCAAACCCGGGCCACTTTATCCGAGTTTCGCGGTGTTCTGGGTCGGAACAGCCATCATTGCCCTGTTTGCGATCTCAGCATTGATGGGCATGGTGAGCTTTGCCAAGCAACCAATTCAGGTCACCGAGGCCGGCACGGCGCAGACGCTCAAAATCATAGCCCTCATGTATGGCGTCGCAGCTATTGCCTTTCTCTTTTATTACGTCCTCTCGGCGTGGTATCGCGCCAAGCAGATCAATCACTTCTCCAACTACACACACTTCGAAGGTGCGAAGCTGAAATCGACCGTGACAGGAGCCGGACTTGTCAAAGTGGCCGTTGGAAACTTCCTGCTCACCATGTTGGGATGGGCTATCGGTGTTGGCCTCTTGCTCCTCATCACCGGCATGACATCAAACGTGCTGACCGGTGAGACGGAATCGATTGCCGCACGTCTGTCGATTTTTGCCGGCATCCTCGTGCTCATCGCTTTCTCGGGACTGTTCAGTCCTTTCGTTCAGGCTCGGAATGCGCGATACTTGATTGAGAACCTGTCGATCGAAGGCGAAGTACCGCTGGCCGGGATCTCGCAGGGCGCCGATCAGGGCATCAAACGGGGCGAGGGACTGGCACAAGCATTCGATGTCGATGCCTTCTGATGCGCAGATCGGCCCCTTGTTCGAGGGCCGGTTCACGGACGGAAAGACCGCCTCCTCCGAGGACGTTAACGTGCGCCTGACGTCCCGCGGGGTCGAGATCCATCGCAGCGCCAGCACAGAGCCGCTGATCTGGCCCTATGGTGCGCTTCATGTTGCGGAACCCTTGAACAAGCATTCGATCGACGCTCTCCTCACCTACGACTTCATGACGGGTGCGACCCTCTTCGTGCCCGAAGGTACCTTTGCGCGCCGTCTGGCGATCGAGGCCCCGCACCTTACGGCGAAAGCCCAGCGCTGGCGCCATACGATGCCCTGGATCTGGGCAGCATGCGCCGTACTTCTCATCAGCAGCCTGGTGTGGCTCGCCGATCTACAGCCCTCTCGCGCCATCGCACGCATGCTGCCCGACAGTGCCCGCGAAATCCTGGGCAGGAAGACTGTGGAATCTATGAGTGAAGGGCGCCGGACGTGCAATGCCGCCGCAGGGCTTGCGGCACTCGATCAATTGGTGGCTCGACTTTCTAAGGCTTCCGGCAGCGATCGCCCGTTCAAGGTGATCGTCGTTGACTGGTCTCTTCTCAATGCTTTCGCCGCGCCGGGAGAGCAGATCGTTCTGACCCACGGCATCATCAGCAAGGCGGAAAGTGCCGATGAGATCGCGGGCGTGCTCGCCCACGAAATGGGGCACGGCATCGAGATGCATCCCGAGTCAGGGCTCGTGCGCGCCATCGGCATGATGGCGGCCATCGACCTCTTGCTGGGCGGCAGCGGCGGAACGCTTGCAAACTTTGGCGCCCTACTCGCCCAACTCTCCTACACTCGCGACGCCGAGCGCGTAGCCGACAAGCACGCCGTGCGCACGTTGCGCGAAGCCAAAATCTCGTCCAAGGGCTTTGCACGCTTCTTCAAGCGCATGCAGGAGATTGAAAACGAACTCCCTATCGGCAAAGCCATCACGGAGATCAATATTTTGCGCACGCATCCTTTGACCGAGGAGCGCCGGCGCGCCGTTGAACGCGAGCCGGATTATCCGTCAACGCCAGCACTCTCCGCTGAGCGCTGGAAGGCCCTCAAGGACATCTGCAAGCCCCCGCCCGCTGCACCGGCCGAGCTGCCGAAAGACACCTGACACCGATCTAGGTTGCAGATGGAAAGAAGGTCGTGCGAGTTTGGCGAGACGGCGGCCAAGTGGGCGTCAACGGCGCGCCGGAACTTGGCCGCAATTCAAGCGTCCAATTCTATTCTGAAGGTTTCACGGCAGGCAGCGCTTTCTGCGGGGGTTAGTGTTCATGAAGAAGCTTGTTCTGGCTTCCCTGGCAATTCTTGCGTGTGCCGCCTTATACGTTGCCTCTCCCTTCTTGACGGCCTTCTCCATTCGCGAAGCCATCAAGCAAGGCAATTCGGACTATCTGGCTGACAAGATCGAATGGCCGAGCGTGCGCGAAACCATGCGCCAGTCGCTGGCAGAGCACGCGCTCGATCTTCCCGGTCCACTCCCGTCCTCGGATGCCGCTACCCCAGTGCCAAGCCCCAGCCTCTGGCAGCGGCTCAAAACCTACGCGGGTAGGCGGGCCGTCGATGCCTTCGTGGATACTTACGTCAACGCCGAGGGCCTGCCCCAGCTCCACCAGTACCGGCGCGCATATCGAGAGAACGTCGCGGGGATTCTCGATGATCCCTCCGATCTCCCACGCCTCGAACGGATGAAAAGGGCTTGGCAGCGCGTCATTCGCGCCGAATTCCACTCCTTGACCGAATTCGAAATCGAGCAGCGTGATCGCATCGAGCCAACGCGAAGTTATGTTGCACTCTTCAAATTGCGGGGCGTCGAATGGAAGCTTACAGAGCTTCGTGTCAAGGTACTCGATGCGATTGCGCCGATGGCTGTCGTGCAGTGAGAATCTGTGCCTAACCGAGGAGGACTGGCATGCGAAGAGCGTTTGCCATCATCATTTTGTCGCTCGTAACTGGCCTTTCGCTGATCCCGGCTACGGCCGATCCCAAGAAGGGCGGTGGGGCCCCTCCAGGGCTCGAAAAGAAGAGCGGTGTGCCGCCAGGGCTTGCCAAGAAGGGGGGGCTGCCACCAGGCATTGCCAAAAAATACAAGGTCGGAGAGTTCATGCCGCCTGGGGAGTACCTTCCGATCGAAGCTCACTACCGCGCCAAGTTGCCCTACGGCTCTCCTGCGGGAAAACAATGGGTGCGCGTGGGACGTGATCTCTATCTGCTCACAACGGCAACTGGAACGATCGCGGACGTGATCGAGAACTGGCTCAATTAACGAACTTCGCGCCATCTTAGTTCCGAGCGCCTGTGCGGCGAACGGTCTCCTGCTTGATCTCGATCAGTGCCCGGCGCGGAGCGGTCAATTTGCCCGCATCCGAGCGGGAAAAATGTCCCGCAGGCCGGTTCTCCTCCGCAACCCGCCTTCAATATCTCATTACATGGAATTCATGCATGAGCCGAAGCAAGGCTACCTCACTCACGACATCTCACGAGAAGGCGTGTTTTTTCCAACGCGCTTGTGATTGGCAGTTGTGAATTGGTCCTCCTATCTCCGGCTCAAGCGACACCGAACGGTGCGCCTCAACTCACTAACGGAACAAAATCGACAAAGGAGAATAACTGATGCTTCGCGCTTCCCTCATTGCTGCTGTTGCAGCCGGCCTCGCCGCCACGCCTTCGTTCGCTGATGAGGCGACCACGGCGGATGCGGCCTCGGTTCAGGCCTTTACAAATCAGCTGACGTGGCTCGCCAACCAGAAGCAGATGCGGAAGATGCTGTCTCACCAGGGTTACATCGTGACGTCCGACCTCAATCGTGCGGACACCGGTTATCTGGTTGGCTCGGCACTGAAAGACGGCAAACAGGTCATCGTCGGCGTCAAGATGCCTCCTCGCCAGAAGGCCGAGCCTCTCGTCAACTAATACTGCCTCAAGCACTCAAACTGACGCGCCGGCGAATTTGATCCGCCGGCGCGTTCCTGTTTCACGATGCGTCCCTCGGCGGATGCCGCCCACTCAAGGCAGTTCGATCTTGCTCTTGTAGCGGCCGCCGGCAAGCGTATCGGTCAGGTTCTCGTAAAGGTAGGTTCCGCCACCCTTAACCCCTTGGTACTTTCCTGTGCCTCCGGTCTTGTTGAATGTGTACTCCTTGAGGTGCGAGCCTTCCTCCCAAGTGAGCGTCATTGTGTCTCCACTCTTGAACGTGTCCGTGCAGGTGCCGCTCGCCTTCCAGCTTCCGTCGGGATTGAACTCATACCTGCCCTTGCATTCCTCGGTGACCTTCGGCATGGCCGGATCATCCGGAATGAGCACGCAACGGATGACGGCGTCGGCCAGTTTGTGCCCCTTCTCAACCTCCTTCTCGTCCCACTTATCGGTCACGCAGGCGATGGCGCCGGCTTCCTCGATGGTCTGACCGGCGCTGGCCGGTTGAGCCGCAGGGGTTATCAGTGCGGCCAACGCCACCAAAATTAATCGTTTCAAAGTCATGTCTTCCTCCTCAATGTTGCTCACAAGGGAACACGTGGCCCGACTGAAGCGGGCACGCGGAGAATCCGCCCACCCGCTCGGGCCTTCGACTACCTGCCATGCTGCTTGGGCAACGGTGCCGGAACGACATAGGGGCACGGCATGGGGTCCTTGGGAGCCTTTTGGCAGTGAGAGAACCCGGGTTGCGCCTGAGCCCCGCTAATCACCCCGGAAATGGCAAAAGAAACCAGGACAAGGGCAGCAATCAGAAATTTTTCCATTGTTGTAACTCCCTAGAATTGCATGTCTTCACCTGCGGCGTGCCACTGGGCACTCGGCTTATTTGAGAGCGTCGCTGCTCTTCAACTCACGTATCTGGGTACAAAGGCGGGCGGAGTCATTCGCACGTTATGACCACCCGCGGTTGAAGGTGACAGAGCGGGGCGGCTGGTCCTAGTATGTTACGGTATGAAACTGCGCACGGACGGCGGCGGAACCACCGCTGGCTCCGAGTTTGAGCGTGACGATCATGCAGCACGAGTGCAGGAACGAGCGCGATCAGAATGCCATTCGTGAGCAACTGGACCGCATTCTCAAGAGCGGCCCGTTCCAGCAATCGCGCCGGCGGCAACGCTTCTTGGAATACATTGTCAATGAAACGCTCGCTGGCCATGGGGAGCGGCTAAAGGGCTACAATGTGGGACTGGAGGTCTT
>CAZSNH010000181.1:0-6187 GCA_964607855.1 uncultured Hyphomicrobium sp.
GTCGGTGTCAAGGGTGCGAGCACGATGGTGTGGACGGTCTTGTACTCGACGGATGAAATGCCAGCGAATGCCCTGGAGGGCAAATATGGCGGCGTATCGGCGGATGCGTCGATCGGGGTCGGCGGTGGTGCGAACGTCCTTGTCGGGGGTTCGAAAGATTCCGTTTTACTGCAGCCGTTGAGCGTTCAAGGTCAAACTGGGATCAATCTCGCCGTTGGAGTTTCGGGCCTGTCGCTCACACACGGCGAGTGAGGGTAAAGCAGCGTGAAGAGAGTATTCCTTACAGTAACGCTCTTAGCAGTGGTTGCCCTTTCGGGCTGCGCAAGTATAGGCCGACTGCCCCCGGTGCCACTTGCGCTCGCGGCACAGGTCAGCCCTCTCGATATACCGGACGCCCGATTTTATCCCCACACCGACAGCGAACAGCTGGCGGCTCTTGCCGCGCAATCCCGAAGCCGGGCGGAAGCTGCCGGCCTGCTTCGTCCAAAGAATGGAAAGATACCGCCGCTATATATGCTCTCGATCTCAGGGGGCGGTGACGACGGGGCTTTCGGGGCAGGCCTGCTCGTCGGCTGGACCGAGCGCGGCGATCGTCCGATGTTTGGACTTGTTACGGGCGTGAGCACTGGGGCCCTCTCCGCACCCTTTGCCTTCCTCGGGAGTGAGTACGACGCACAGCTCAAGAAAGTTTATACCGAGACGAGTGAGCACGACATCTTTGAGAAGCGCGAACTGCTCGCCGCGGTCACTGATGACGCGATGACCGATACGACACCCCTGAAAAACATGATTACGAGTTTTGTCGACAAGGAGATGATTCGGAGAATTGCGGAAGAATATGGCAAGGGACGCCTGCTGTTGGTTATGACGACCAACCTCGATCAGGCCCAGCCCGTCATCTGGAACATTGGAGCCATCGCAGCGAGTGGGCATGAACGATCCCGCGAGCTCATCATCAACATTCTGCGCGCCTCAGCGGCGATCCCCGGGGCATTTCCGCCGGTGATGCTTGATGTGACAATCGGGGGCAAGAGATATCAGGAAATGCACGTCGATGGCGGAGCCGTCGCGCAGGCCTTTCTGTATCCGCCGGAGTTGAACCTCAAGAAAACGGTAGCACAACTGCACCTGGCGAAGCGCGAACGCACGGCCTACATTATTCGAAACGGACGGCTGTACAGGCCAGAAGAAGACGTCAAGCGCCAGACCCTCGCCATCGCCGCGCAAGCCATTGCAACGATGACCGCCACGAGCGGCGTCAACGATACATACCGGATGTACCTCACCACAAAGCGCGATGGCGTTGGCTTCAATCTGGCGTACATCGACAACGATTTTTCCGAGCCATATAAGGGCCCTTTCGACCGTACCTACATGAACAAGCTTTTTGAGTACGGCTTGGCAAAGGGGCGGGCGGGGTATCCGTGGAAAAAGACCCCACCGGGGTACAGTGAGTGAAATTGGAGTTCGTAGTTCATGCAGCATCGCTTGACGTGGTTTGCACTCGGGGCCCTTTTTGCATCGCTCATCTGGGGGATCATTTTGATAACGCTGAATGAGCAACTCCTGCAGACCCTCCTCGGATTTGGAGGTCAGCAATAAGCGGTTCGACGGCATCTCGTCGCCAGCCCCTTGGCGTTACCCATGTATGCCTCGGAGGGGAACACGGGGTCGAGATCAAGAAAGGCCCGAGAACGCAATTTCGTTCAACGATCTCATAGCGCCTTAGGAGGAAATACTCCTCGCGTCATTCGCGCTCGCAAACCTTTGGTGCCCTACTTTGGATGGGGTCAAGCGTCTTGGGGGGCGGCCAGAAAACGCCGTGGCGAATTCGGGAATATTCACCGGACTTCCGTCTTCAGACGACGCGGTCTCAATGTGGATCGGACGCCAAGGAGGTGGCAGACGCGATCAAATTCAGACAGTTGTGAGCAGAATTTGGCGGATGGGGAGGGATTCGAACCCCCGGTGGGCTTGCGCCCACGCCGGTTTTCAAGACCGGTGCCTTAAACCACTCGACCACCCATCCTCATGATCTCGCCCGTAAATCGGTGTGCCGACCGTTTCGGGCGGGCCCCATATACTCCCTCTCATGCTCCATCACAACCCGCCTTGATGCTGCACCACATTAACACATTGGTAAGCATGCTTGGTCACGATGCTTCCGCGATCCCGCCACGAGGCAGGGATAGTGTGTGGCGTAGCGTGTAGATGAGAGTTTGTGGCGGCATGGCAGGCGGCGGGTGTGCGTTTGCATTGGTGCGGGCCGCCGGAGCTGCGCGTTCAAAGCGCAAAAATGCCTTTGTCACGTGCGCGCTCGTCGCGCTTCTTACTGGCTGCTCTAGCGGGGACAGCTCGCGCAGCGCCTATGATTCTCAACTCGGTGTGAGCTCGAGCCCGCGTGTCATTGCGCCCGGCGATCCTGTTCCGAAAGGCGGCGGGATCTACAAGATCGGAACGCCCTATCAGATTTCGGGACGCTGGTACTACCCGCAGCATGATCCCGGTTACGACGAAGTTGGGATTGCCTCCTGGTACGGAATGGACTTTCACGGCCGCCGGACGGCGAATGGCGAGATCTTCGACATGAATGCGTTGACGGCTGCGCACAGGACGTTGCCCTTGCCCTCGTATGCGTACGTCACAAATCTTGAGAATGGACGGACGATTCTTGTGCGAATCAATGATCGCGGACCCTATGTCGGCGACCGGTTGATCGACTTATCGCTGGCGTCGTCGCAGGCACTTGGCTTTACGGGGCAGGGTTTGAAGATGGTTCGCGTGCGTTATGCAGGCCAGGCGCCGATCAATGGCAACGATTCTCGTGAACGCCGCTACCTGGCTTCCCAACCCTGGGCTTTGTCGCCGTCGCAGTTCGAAGCGCGCCCGCAATTTACTCCATCCTCCGCACCGCCCTATGCATCCGCTTTTACTCAGGCCCCCATGCGCGAGGCGAGCAATCAAGGCTGGACGGCGTTCGGCTACCGTTCGAGTCTCGGTAGCAAACGTTAGAGCGAACCTCTCAGGGTGCGGCTGAATTGCGGTCGAACGGCGTTGACAGGAGAGGCTCCTGTTTTCAATAGTTGTCTTTAATGAAAACATTTGATGAGCCGAAAAAGATGATTCGGTCCACTGCGTTTAAGGTGCTCTCATTTCGCTCACTTGCGGCCGCCCTTGTCTCTATGGTGCTTCCGGCATTGATCCATCCGGTGGAGGCGCAGCAGTCGGGCGAGTTTGTCAGCAAGGCCAAGAGCGCAATCCTCATGGATGCCGAAACGGGCTCCATACTCTTCCAGCAGAACGCCGACGACCCGATGCCTCCGGCGAGCACCAGCAAGCTCATGACGCTCGCCGTTCTTTTCAAGGCGATCAAGGATGGCAAAGTGAAGCCCGACGACGAGTTCATGACAAGCGAGTACGCATGGCGGACGGGTGGCGCGCCGTCCGGAACAGCGGCTATGTTCATTCCCATCAACACGAAGGCGCGAGTCGACGAAATCATTCAGGGCATCATTGTACAATCCGGCAATGACGCCTGCATCACGGTTGCGGAGAACCTTGCGGGCACGGAAGCAGCATTCGCGGCCCAGATGCAGGAGGAGGCCAAGCGCATCGGCCTCAAGAACTCGAGCTTCCGCAACTCGACAGGTCTGCACAATCCTGAGCACCTCATGAGCGCGCGCGATCTTGCCGTGCTCGCGCGATTTCTCATTAGGGAGTATCCCAATTATTATCCCATCTTTGGGCAACGCGAGTTCCTGTACCGCAAGCACAAATTCTATAACCGCAATCCGCTGCTTGCTGCCGGCCTTGGCGTCGACGGAATGAAGACAGGCCACACGAAGGAAGCGGGTTACAATCTCGTGGTTTCTGCACTCTCCGAGGGCCGCCGCCTCATCGGGGTGGTCATGGGGCTGCCTGATGAAAATGCCCGCCGCTCGGAAGGGAGCCGTCTTCTCGAATGGGGCTTCCGAAGCTTCGCCAAGGTGAAGCTCTTCGAGGCCGACGAGCAGATTGGTTACGCGCGCGTATGGGGTGGCGAGAAAATGTACGTGCCGCTTTCGGGAAAAGGCGAACTCAACGTCGTTCTCCCGCGCTTTCCTGCCAACCAAAAGCTCAAGGGCGAAATCGTCTATATGGGCCCGTTGAAGCCACCAATAAGGAAAGGCGATGAGGTGGCCAAGTTCCGCGTCACCAGCTCGTCAAACGCGCAAAGCGAAGTGCCGCTCTACGCCACCGAGGATGTGGGCGCGGGCGGTGTTGCCAGAAAGGGTCTCGATTCCCTTATTTATCTGGTCTGGCGTTGGGCCCGGCTCTGAGACACAGGAGCTGTCGGTGACATGGTAGGTGAGGCTTGCGTGAACGGCCCCGGGCTGCCATGGGTGGAGCATGGCAAAGGGCAAATTCATAACATTCGAGGGTGGTGAGGGAGCCGGGAAATCGACCCAGCTGAAACTCCTGACGGCGCGGCTGGAAGGGGTCGGGATCAAGGTTTACGAAACTCGCGAGCCCGGCGGGTCTCCGTTGGCGGAGCGAATTCGCCAAATCCTGCTCAGCCAAGAGGAGGGTCCCATCGAGCCGCTTGCCGAGGCGCTCTTGTTCTATGCCGCACGGGCCGATCATCTGGACAAAGTCATCCGGCCCGCGCTCGCAGCGGGAATCTGGGTCTTGAGCGACCGCTTCTCGGACTCGACCAATGTCTATCAGGGGCTCTCGGGCGCGGTTTCTCCTGCCTTTCTTAAGTTGCTCGAGAAGGAGGTCGTGGCAAAGACACGTCCCGATCTCACAATCATCCTTGATCTGCCGGCAGAAGAAGGCATGCGCCGTGCCGAGGTACGCCGTGGGCTCGGCCCGACGGATCGGTTCGAGGGGCGGGATCTGCGCTTCCATGAGGGCCTTCGCGAAGGCTTTCATAAAGTCGCCGAGGAAGATCCGCGACGATGTGTGATCGTGGATGCTCTTGGTACGCCAAATGTAGTCGGACTGCGGGTATGGCGCGAGACGGTTGCTCGACTGCACGTCGGAGCGCACTGATCATGGCTCGCGCACCTGCACTTTCAGAAATCGAAGAATTCCCTGAGGCCGACCGGCTTGAGGGCTTCCCGCATCCGCGCGAAACCGTCAAAGTCTTTGGACACGAGTCTGCCGAGCGGGAGTTCGCAGATGCCTTCTCATCCGGACGCATTCATCATGCCTGGCTGATTTCCGGCCCACGGGGGATTGGTAAGGCAACCCTCGCCTATCGCATCGCGCGCTTTCTTTTGGCGAGCCAAACGGACCGCGATATTTTGGGGGCGAGCCTCGATGTGCCGCTCGATGCGCCCTCAAGCCGACAGGTGCGCGCGCTCGCCCATCCTGGCCTCCTGCTCATCCGGCGTCCATACGACACGAAAAGCAAGCGACTTCGTGGAGAGATCACCGTCGAAGAGGTTCGGCGCATCAAGTCGTTTCTGTCGGTGACGTCGGATGAAGGGGCTTGGCGCGTGGTTATCGTTGATCCCGCCGATGATCTCAATACGAACGCGGCAAATGCTCTCCTGAAGTCGCTCGAGGAGCCTCCCCCGCGCACGATCTTTCTTCTTGTCTCGTCGGTCCCTGGGGGACTTTTACCCACAATCCGCTCGCGCTGTCGCACGCTCAGTCTCACGCCACTCAAGGGAGATGATCTGCGCCGTGCCGTCGGGCAAGTTCTCGCGGGTTCACCAGACCTTCCCTCGAGCGTCGTCCCGGAGGCGGGAGAATGGCCACTTCTGGAGCGTCTCTCCGAAGGGCGGGTCCGTGCGGTGTTGAGCTTGAAAGGTGGTGGCGGGCTCGATCTCTACAACCGGACCCTCAAGATCTTGGGCTCGCTGCCAAAGATCGATTGGACGGAGGTGCATACTGTCAGTGATGAGTTGAGCTCGCCGGCAGCCGATCAACGTTTTGAGCTTTTTTACGAGCAACTTCTGGGTCTCATCGCACGCTTGATACACATGAAGACAATAGGTTCGAGAGACGTTGAAGAAGCCAAATTGGCACAAAAACTCATTTCCGAAGCGGGCCTTGCCCACTGGGCGTCCATGTGGGAAACAATCGCCGCCGACAAGGCTTTAGCTCTGGCCCTCAATCTCGACCGGAAGGCGGTCATTCTGGGAGCGTTCGCACACTTGGAACGCGCCGCACGCCTCTGACCGGCCATCGCAATAAA